>CAZSLR010000011.1:19201-21867 GCA_964607635.1 uncultured Oscillospiraceae bacterium | reverse complement strand
ACCACCTGCTGACAAAATTCCTTTTATCAATAGATGGTATTTGATTTGGTGGAGGTGAGGGGAGTCGAACCCCTGTCCGAAATCCTATCCGTCAGAGCATCTCCGGGTGCAGTCAGTATTTAGAGTATTCCCCTTCTGCTTAGCCTACTGACAGGCTGTACAGTCCGGTAGCTTCATAAATACAAATCAGAGGCAAAGCTTAGTCTGATCAGTTTCCCCGCTTAACCTGCCCGCAGGTGAGGTCTGCTATCTGACGCCAGTTATCCATCCAGCAGATCGGATGGGCTGACGGTAGCTTACTTACGCAGCTACGAGTGCTGTTTTATTAGCAATTATTGTTTCCCTCGTTTTTTTAAGAGGCCGACGAGGATCCTCTACCCGCTTCTCCGGCCTCAACGACCCCGTCGAAACCAGTACACCCCCATATCTCTCCATATGGGGCTGGAAACATCATTGTACCATACTAATTCAGTTCTGAGAAGAGCTCTTTGCGACGGACCTCGGTGACAATGCCTTCAATCACTATATCGTCACTCCTTAAATCAAACTCAGAGGTGATGACGGTAACATTGGAATAGCCAGTCCTTCTATTTAGCTCTGATAATGAGCGATATCCAATTATGATATCTTCATAATTGGGATTGATTGAAGCTAATACCCAGCCAGAATCATTGTGAACAACTCGTCTTATCAGCTTGCTCCCATTCCCATCTGTGATCAGACAATACATACCATGTCTGGGCTTAATACTTGAATCTATGAGAAGCAGATCCTCTGGCAAATAACGTGGGGCCATGCTGTCATCCTTGATTCTGTAATGTATCAGATCTTTTCTGGCTTCAGCAGAATTTTGTTTGGCTGATCTGCCAAGCAGATAATCTCGATCGACATTAAGAATCTCACTCAGACAATGGACAAGACTTATGCTCGGTTCGTGTACACCATTTTCATACTTGCTAATACTGCCTTTATTAATACACATGCCATAGCGGCTATTAAGCCGATCAGCACATGCTTGCAAAGTTAGACCGGCTTCTTTTCTTGCCTGTCTTAATCTCTGACCGAATTCGTTATCATTTGAATAATGATATCTAAGCATAAATTACCACTTCATCCCTAAAACGCAAATAGAGCACTAAGCTTTTTCTTCGCCATTCCTTTTTGATGCGAATATTCTGTCAGCAAATGGTTTCCAATCAACTCTATAAACTAGTAAATACATGATCAAACATAACGGCAGGGCGAAGAATACATCGTCAATAGAGTGCTGTTTCAAAAACACTGTAGACATTATGATCAGTAGCATCAGAATAAAAGAACTAACGCGAAGCCAAACGATTTTTCTGGTTTTCTCGGCTTTTGCCAGTGCTATATGGACACCGATTGAATTATAAACATGTATGCTCGGAGCGACATTTGTAGATGTATCAGCCTGATGAAGTCTGGCGATCATCGTTAAAAACAGCCCATCTGCTTCAACCTGAGGTCTCAATCTGTGACCGTTCGGGAACAGCATATAAATAGTCAATATTATTGACATGCCAATGAAGAGAAACGAACACAATTTAAAATAGTCCTGCTTGGATATAAACAAAAACAACACAATTGCTGACGCAACATATGCGAACCATAATGTATAAGGTATTATGAATGCAGGAACAAAAGGTATCAAGTCATCAAGCGGTGATCTCATCCAGAATTTTGGCACTACGTTTTTTTCGAGCCACATAAACCAGGCCATGTAGATGAAGAAGTAACTTAGCACCCATGCATGCTTATATTTGCAGATAAATTCTCTTGTCCTGAGACTAAATTCGTTCAAACCTGTTCCTCCACTTCCATTACAACACCAAGTTTTTTATTCATGTATTCAAGAGCGTATTTGTGCCCCTTCTGATCAAATGAAGCTACCAGCTTTTTATTGCAAGCTAACCTTAAGGGCTTGCCAATATTGGCAGCATGATTGTATAGACCGATAGCATTTTGCAGTACACAAATATCTGTTGTGACGCCTGCCAATTCAATATAATCATACTGCTTGACGATCCAGTCAAGATCATCTGTATCCATCATATAGGATGCTTTCTCGATTAAATCAAGCTCCATTTCAGCTAGTCTGCCGAACAACGTCCAGCCTGGCGTATCCTTCTCACAATGAATGGCAAAAGCTTCCTCTTCGGGATGCTTCGGCCATTGATCGCTGGAATGCGTATCCAGCGTACAGATAACATCAGCCCCGACACTCTGGTACTGTTCAATTCTCTTAACTATCGCGTTCTCGATAGCCTGAGCCGGAGCGCCAGCAGTCAATTTGCCGTCGTCGGCAACAAAATCCACCTGATAATCAATAACCAGTAATAACTTCTTCATACTGCATTCCTCCAGTCATAAAAATTCTATCACTGTCCTGAACGAAATAATAGATTTAACTGTGACAGAAATCTGAACTAAGGTCTGCCTTATATTTTCTTAAGCCTGCTTTTTTTTACCGGCTTTTCATTCTGGAAGATTGGCGCAGAAGGAGGCTCCTCAATTGAATGAACTTTTACTGTCATAACCGCCGTCTCATATATAGAGCCTTCGTATCTGGCAGCTTCGCAAATCGAATCAGCTACACTGGCAAAAGCCTCCGGCCTGGATAATATCTCAGCGATTCTTTCATCAGT
>CAZSLR010000011.1:0-19101 GCA_964607635.1 uncultured Oscillospiraceae bacterium | reverse complement strand
GCATGATCAGCATTCTCACTAATAAGATCAGCAAAATCGGCTATATCCAATTTCTTGCTGTCATGCTTTCGAATATACTCGCCTATATCAAATAGTAATGATTCCAACGCCGTAACAGCTGCTATTCTACCAATTGAGCCTGCTGCGATACCTTCAGCAAGACCAAATATCTGCACAGGCAGATCACTGGCTCTTCTATCAGTACAACCTGAACTGGTTGTATCTACGGCCTCTGGTTTGCTAGCTTTTTCTAAGCCGCCTGAAACGACAGATTCAGAATAAACTCCAATCCGCAGGATGTCGTCAACTGCCAATAACGCGTTAACACCACATCTATTGTCAGCTTTGCTCTTAATAACTGATGAAATAATTGTTTTCGTAATCATGTCAGTTATTCTAACACATAGACCAAGAAAATATAGTACATGCTCCAGCCTACAAACTGTAATAAAACAGTTTATTTACATTATGTTATAATTTTATCAAATTAACCCAAGGGGGATTCGATATGCCGGTACAAGACAAAGATAGCAGAGATAGTAACAGTTCAATTAAGCAGAAGATTAACAGCAAAAAGAGTATCGATCACAAGAAAATCATAGTTGTACTTGCCGCAGCCTTTATAATAATTGTCATTGCTGTAATTATCGGCGTCGGGGCGTGTTCAAAAAAAGATGCCCCGGTCACAGAAACTACTGAACCTGTTACAACAACTACGACTGAGAAGATTGAAACAACTACCACAACTCAAGCTGAAACAACTGAAACGGAGGCTCTTGGTGTTGAATTTGAAAATCCTCTGACTGGGCTTGAAATGGGCAGCGAAGAGCTCACGGGCCAGAGACCGGTAGCCTTCATGATCAACAATGTCAAGGTCGCAACTCCTCATATTGGTGTTGGACATGCAGACGTTGTGTTTGAGATGGAAGTAGAATATGGTTTAACCAGAATGATGGCTTATTTTGCCAGTGTTGATACTGTCCCCGAAATAGGTTCTATCAGAAGTGTTCGCCATAACTTCGTTGATCTTGCCGGCGCTTTTGAAGCGATACCTGTTCATGTAGGCGCTTCATACATGGGTAACAATCAGATGGGAGCACAAAACACTGATCATCTCGATTATGGAGTTTTGCCGAATAATTTCTGGCGTGATGAAGGCTGGATGAGAAACCGTGGCTATGAGCACAGTGTAAGAACAACAGGAGAGCTGTTAAGGCAAGCTATTGACGCAAAGGGTATGAGGATCGATATTGATCCTGATTACACTAAGCCCTTCAAGTTCAGAGACAGCTTCGACATTGAGCCTGCAGGCGATATAGACGCGATCAACGTTGATATTCCTGTCACCTACGCACAAAGAGCATCTGTAAAATACAACGAAGCTGAACAGGCTTATGAGAAGACAGAGCATGGCGCAGTTCAGGTCGATTTCGCAGACGGTAAGCCCTATCTTTATACCAATGTCGTCATAATCAGAACAAGTGTCACTGAAGCCGCTGATATTCTAAGAGAAATTGATTTAAAAAGCGGCGGCAGCGGCTATTATATCAGCGGTGGTAAAGCAACAGAAATCAACTGGGCAAAAGGCGGCACCTATGACCAGTTCAAATTTACTTATACAGACGGCAACGAAGTTGAATTCAATCGCGGAAAGTTTTACATCGCTGTTATCAGCCAGGCAGGGGATATTGTTTTCTCCGGCATAGGCGGCTGAAATATTAATTGATCAGTCTTCACCCTTTCGACCGCTGTCCTTGAGACGGCGGTCGATTTCTCTTTTCGCTTGTTTGACAGCCTCATCCTGGCGCTTGTCGTAAAGCTTTTTACCCCTGGCAACACTAACCTCAACCTTTACCTTACCATTTTTGAAATAAACCTTGGTCGGCACCAGTGTCAATCCTTGTTGCTTAATAAGTCCAAACAGCCTTAGTATCTCCCTTTTGTGCATCAGCAGTTTCCTGTTTCTGATCGGATCAGGATTGAATCTGTTTCCCTGTTCGTAAGGACTTATATGCATACCATAAATAAATAGCTCACCGTTCATGATGCCGGCATAGCTTTCCTTGAGATTAATTTTACCTTGCCTGATGGATTTAACCTCGGTACCGGTTAACTCAATACCTGCCTCAAGTCTCTCATCGATATGATAATCATGGTAAGCCTTACGATTTTCTGCTACCAGCTTATACTTCTTCTCCTGAACCATATAACACTCACTTTCTGGAATCTTTCATATTATGTTCATATTGCATCATGCTGTCATTCGCTCATAAGATGAATATTCACCAGGTTATGCACACTATCCACATAGTTATCCACATATAAAGTTGATTTTACCGTTTGATAATGCCGATTTTACAAGGTTTGTCGCAATTTGTCGAATTTTGTCCACATTTGTCGAATTTGAATATTCCACAGCTATTATATGAATATTCATTATTTATTCATGTTTCAGTCATTGCATGTTTAGAGCTCAAGACTGGCAAATGCATTCAAGTCCATGCGGGATGTTTCTCCCGTGGACCAACGATAGTAGCCAGCTGCAGCAATCATCGCAGCGTTATCTGTACATAAAATAAGAGGCGGGAACGACAATATAAGACCTCTTTCATCAGCTTCCTTTTTCATCAACGCTCTTAGAGCGCTATTCGCCGAAACACCACCTGCCATCACTATACGCTTGATCTGCAGATCTTCCGCGGCCTTCATCGTATGCTGGACCAGTACATCAACGATCGCATGCTGATAGGTCGCAGCGAAATCCTGCAAGCTGATTATCTCCTGCCAGCCGCGTCCTTCTCTGTCTGCCTGTTGCTTCAATTGATTAAGCTGGTTCAGTGCAGCAGTCTTAAGTCCACTGAAGGAAAAATCAAGGCTACCTTGAAAATGTGTACGTGGCAGAGAAAATGCATCAATTCTACCACCTATTGCTGCTTTGTCCATCAATGGCCCACCGGGATAACCAAGCCCTGTGGCTCTCGCAAGCTTGTCAAATGCCTCACCTGCTGCATCGTCTCTGGTTCTGGCTATTACGTCAAATTCATTATAATCTCGAACGATCACCAGATGACTATGTGCTCCAGATACAACCAAACAGAGAAAAGGCGGCTCAAGCATAGGATCAGCCAGATAATTAGCGGCTATATGCCCGGCTATATGCTGAACACCTACCAAAGGCTTATTAGCAGCCATTGCCAATCCCTTAGCAGCTGATAAGCCAACTAACAATGCGCCCACCAGGCCAGGACCATAGGTAACAGCGATCGCGTCGATATCTGACAGCTTGACATCAGCCTCTGACAAAGCCTGATCTATAACCGGCAGAATTGCCTCAACGTGCATGCGTGAAGCGATCTCCGGAACAACACCACCAAATTGTTGATGGAAATCAGCCTGCGAAGCAATTACATTAGACAGTATTTGTCTGCCATCAGCAACTACAGCCGCAGCTGTTTCGTCACAGGACGATTCTATTCCGAGGATCAATTTCCCAGCTTCCATTCCGCTACTCCCTATACAAAATCAACGAACAACTTAAAATACCAAATGCAACCAGTTCTGATCTATCAGTACCAGCAAGCCAAGAATAATTACATAAATGGCAAAAACCAGAAGCCCCTTGGCAGTCAGCTTCTTAAGCATATAGTTCATCGCAAGCCATCCCGAGAAAAACGCCGCCGCGATTCCTATAATAATAACAAAAGGATCAAGCTGTGTCAGAGCAGTCGTCTCACCGACGAACATTTTAATCAAGTCGAGTAAAAATCCACCAGCGATGGCAGGAATAGACATTAGAAACGAAAATCTGACTGCCTTCTTACGATCGATTTTACAAAACAACAGAGTTGCAAGAGTAGAGCCGGAACGTGATATACCAGGCAATATCGCCACAGCTTGACCTAAACCAGCGATTAGTGCTTCTTTGTAAGATATCTCTTTTGGTAATCTGTTGATGGCTGTTACCTCTGAAGCGTTATCACAGTCATCAGAAGAAGGCTCAGCAGAAATCTCATCCTTTTGGATCGAAGCGGCTCTAACCAGCTTGGCTTGATGCATACTCTTATCCTGCTTGATCATAAGTGTACTTAACAAAATCAAACCGGTCATCAGGAATGAATAGCCCAATGATCCACCTGCAAAAAGCTCATCCAGTAAATCTCCAAGAAGTACCGCAGCAATAACAGCAGGAATTGTCGCAATAATTATCAGCCAGGTCATTTTGCCGAATATATCAAGAAGAATGCTCTTGATATCCTTGCGCATGACAATGAAAACAGCAATCAAAGTGCCAACATGCAGCAGAGTCGTAAACGAGAGCATAATACTGCTGTCAACATCAAATACCTTGCCGAACAGGGTTAAATGTCCAGAGCTGCTGACTGGTATAAACTCAGTTATTCCCTGTATCAATCCAAGAATCAAAGCCTCTAAAAAATTCATCTGCTATCTAGATGCCTGACACGGCATCTGCCTCCCTTTTACCGATATAGAGTCACTACTATTGATTACATAACCGGTGTCAATTTTACCACAATCTGACAGCCAGCGTGCTATAATGAATCACGTTTATTACAAATACAATATACAGCACTGGCACAAGCCAGTTTTAAGGACTTAGTTCAGAAGCGGAGACAATAGTGAAGCCAGGCAGCAGCATAGAGAAAATAAGAGGCGAGAGACATTTACCTAAACGAATCAACAGATTCGCGATCATTGCCGCCGCAATTGCTTTGGTTCTTGTCGCGATCATTATTCTGACCTTCATTCAGGCAGATAAAATCATGCGTGCTCCTGGAAAAGAGCTGGCAAGCTTCACGAGCAATATTATGCCTGATTACAGGCTTGCGACATTCCCTTCTCTTGATGAGCAAACACGTCTATCCGGCTGGTTCTTTCCCGCAAAAGTTGATCCCATAAGCACAGTAGTCTTAGTTCATGACAACGGCAGCAACAGGCTGCAATTTGATTTAGATAGCCCTGCGCTTTTTGACTATCTGGTTAATAGAGGCTTCAATGTTCTTGCTTTCGATCTTAGATTTTCCGGCCAATCAGATGGAACAATGTCAACCTACGGCTACAGTGAGTGGGAAGATGTGTTGGCAGCAATCCAGTATGCCAGACAGTTCGCGTCTACAGCTGATGTAGTGCTTTACGGCTTCGGCAGTGGAGTATCGGCATCACTTATGGCCTGGGAGGAGCTTCCGATCAGCGGGACTGACCAGGAGGACATACCCAAAAAGCTTAAGCTGCTAACCTACGATCGCAGTTACATCAGAGCTGTTATACTAGATACGCCTGCAATATCGCCTGATGAATATATCAGAGCAGATACCAGGGAAACAGGTCCTGTCGGCCGTTATTTGCTGCAACACACTGTTCCCTACGCCGTCAGACTATCCGCCGGACACAGCAAGACCTCCAATCTGGTAACGATCATCTCTCAAATGCAGATCCCTGCATTGATAATCTGGGCAGATACAAATGATCATATAGAATCAGAATCCACTCAGGCTTTTGTGCAGGAACGCAATCGATTGTATCCTGCCGCTACTCAAGTATATGAATCTGACGCAGATGAATATCTTGGCAGCTGGATCAGCGACCAAGCAGCCTATATCGAAACGCTGGATCGGTTTATAACCAGGTACATTCGCTGATATTGACGTACAATTAAACGCGGTGACACTCTAAAACATGTCTCGTCGATTCAACAGCCAGATCGTCAGGGCAACAGAACCAATACACAGAGCCAAAATAATAATGAAAGGCCATGGATTCCCGGCAAAAGCCGAGCCGTCAAATGGAAGCGGTATATTCTGTCCAAAAAAGCTTGTGAATATATTGGGGATAGAAAGTACAATCGTCATGGCAGCCATAAACTTCATAACAACATTAAGGTTGTTAGAAATAATAGAAGCGTATGCATCCATCGTTCCATTGATAATAGAGGCATAAATATTGGCCATTTCAAGAGCCTGCTTATACTCAATAAGTACATCCTCAAGCAGCTCAGAATCTTCCTCGTATTGCTTAATAAATCTGCTGCGCATAAGCTTCTCCAAAACAGCCTCATTAGATTTCAACGAGGTTGAGAAATAAATCAATGATTTGCCCAATTCCATCAGCTTGAACAATTCTCGATTACTGATTGATTTACTGAGTTGATGCTCCGCTGAATCAATCGTTTTATCCATATAGCGCAAAAATTTCAAATAGTCTTTTGCACCTGCATACATGATTTGAAAAGTGAACCTGGTTTTGAAGCCTGTAACGAAATCACGCACACGGTTGTTTCTAAAAGGATCAAGTACGCTTGCCTCTCGCAAAGAAACAGTTACAAGACATTTGGATGCCAAAATTATGCCCATAGGCTGTGTTTCATATTTAGCCTGAGGACCATCTCTTCTTATGTATGGGAAGTCAGCGATGATAAGCTGTGTGGAACCATCATCATCTAAATCGATACGAGGCCTCTCTTCTTCATCCAGCGCATAACGCAAAAACTCAGGCGGAAGATCAAGCTCTTGTTCCACACGTTTAAGTTCATCTTCTGTTGGTGCATATAGATTAACCCAGCAATCTTCTCTTATCTGATCAACTGATTCAAGCTCATAGACAGTTCTGCCATTTACCGAGCGAATATGAGAGTAAAATATTTCAAGCATGGTCTTCCTCACATTCGTTTTTTACTTACAGTCAATAATTTTTAGGCCTCTGACCGCTCCTTCGAGTATAATCCTAAAAACAGCATTTTTCTACACAACAATATTAAAAATCACCTGACGCCTGTGGAACCGAAGCCTCCGCCTCTATCTTTCCCGATTGACTCTACATCAGCATGCTGTATAAAATTCGCATGCAAATGACGTGTGATTACCATCTGCGCGACTCTGTCACCTTCTTTTATGTATACTGTTCCATATGGATTGTTATTTTCATCGAGGAAAAGAACGTTGTTGAAAAAATTCTGCCAGGCGGTGTCATCAGCTGATTGTACCAGCTTATCCATTGGTCTAATTTCTTGCAGATAGTTCTCAAGAGTAACCGGTCTATAATACTTCTCAAGTGTTTTAATAACATCTGGATCAGTTGCAGCTAAAACTGGTATCAAAGCAGGATTGAAGGTGTTTTCAATCAGCACCCCTACCTGATTGCGATAATCAGAATCGATCGTACCTGGACTATTGGGAACTCGTAAAGTCGTTCGCAAAGACAAACCGCTTCTAGGTCTGATTTGAGCTTCGGCACCTTCTGGTAATGCTATTGTGATCCCTGTTGGTATGACCCTAGTTTCACCGGGTCTGATAATAATGTCTTCAGAAGCAAAAAGATCACAACCAGCGGCCTCTTCTGAAGCATACAGAGGCAATTTGCCTTTACCTTCAATTTTAATAAACACATCTATACTACTCATAAATATTCCTCCTATTGTCAACAGAGCCTTCCGATATTCGATCAGCTATTCTTCTGACTAAATGTTCTAATTCTGCTTTATTCGCACTATGATATTCTGTCAATTCCTTGTTAAACTTCCGCATAGATCTTACCAACTGCAATCTTTCTTGATAGCTCTCATCCAACATATGTAATCGTAATGCGGTTTTGAAAGGCAACTGAAGCAACAGCATATCGAGATCAAACACCAGTGAGTTATCAAATATATCGGTTGTGCAAAACAGCGGATGAGTCTGAAGAATCATTCGCTTTTTTTTCTGATCACATAGGTCGTAGAGCCTGGCGTTATCCAGCTGGTTGTTATTATCTCGCAGATGGCATTTTTTACATCCTGCGATATTATGACCTACTGGACAATAAACACTGCTCATCAGTCGTTGACGACCATAGGCAGGCAGAACCAGATGCGTAGAACTGAATAATTCCCTGTCAAGCCCGTTTACAAGCTCAAACAGCTGAGCAGCTGTCAACTCAGAGGAAAACGCAAGTGATTCTGGCTTGGCTCGCAGGGCAAGCCTGGCAGCAGATCTGTTCGTTATATTCAAGCCGGAATCAAGCTGCAGCTTTATGTTTGCTCCGGCAAGTAATGCCGCCCCCGGATGTCCACTGCAAATTCCATCAATGCCGAAATCATCAATGCTATTGATCACCTCTACGGCCCATTCCGCAATTTCATTCTGCGGAGCCGGCGGAGTCCAGGCAAATATGGCAGAATCAGGCTCTTTATTCCTTAAAACATCGATCCATGGTTTAGCTTGATTACTATTTAGTGACCAGAGAGGTAATATATAACAGTCAGCACCACAGGCAATTTCAAGAGGATCATCCGGTAAACGCTGATACCAGACGTCGATCCTGCTGACTGTGTTATTCAATTTATCACTTTGAACATCAATTCTTAGTTCCTCTGAACCTGGCCTATTACCCAAAGGCTTTCTACTCTGTTTTTGGTATTCTATTGACATTTCAGTTAGTTTAAAGCTATTTATCATCTCTTGCTCGAGTGCCTGGATCGCATTTCTTCTTAAGCTGTTCAAATCAGCTATTGATAAACGTACTCCTGTTCCATCGATATCATCAATCAATACAGACTCAACAACAAATTGAGTTGAACCGGTTTTTGAAAGCTGCTGCTTGACTCTTTCCTCAGAAATTGCCTTCTCATTAGCAATGTAATTAATTGTAACGGCAGTCTCTAGCCCAGCCAAAGCACCTTCTGTAATCTTCAAATTGAGCTTTGCTCTCTGATATAGAGCTTGTTTATCTTCTTCAGTCAACACTGTATCATGTCCGTCTCGGATACGATCAGTCATGCTTGTTTCCAACAAAAACCCGATTGGTGTTCTGCGCTGTGCGTTCTTCCTGATGTCGCTTAATCTGGCATTGTCAGACATCTGAAAAACCTGTTCATCTTGCCTAATTCTCTTAAGAACATCGGGATGGAAGGCTTTTACCAGTATACTGCTATTTTCTCTTTCAATGACACCAATGGGCGCGCTGGCGGTTTCGCTGCTGCCAGTGCGAATAGAAAGCACATCACCGCGAGCCGGAAGCTCGGATACACCTTGAAGCAGCTTGATTCTAAGCCACCCTTGCCTGGGATTTACTGATTCTACAGCTCCAATTTGAACGCCAAAGCTACCGGGATAATTACCGGTGACAAAATTGCTATCTCTTCTGCCGACATAATACCTGTCAGTAAATTCTCCGCCTCTGTTATAAGCGATCAGAAGCTTGTTCTGATCAGTTATTATCTCTTTTCTACCGGCAAGAGCTTGATCGATCGCGTTTCTATATTCAGACACTACCATAGCGGTATAATCTGCCGATCTCATACGTCCTTCAATCTTAAGAGAGTTGACACCTGCCGCGAGCAAATCCGGTAAATATTTAATTAGAGCCTGGTCCTTCGGGCTTATGATCGGACTGAAATGCTCAGGCTGATCACAGACTGAATCAGGTCCATAGGGCCTATGATATTCACTTATGCCATAGGAGAGACGACAAGGCTGAGAGCACTGGCCACGATTCGCGCTTCTTCCTCTCTTTATACCGCTGATCAGGCATTGTCCTGAATAAGCTATGCATAAGGCACCATGTACAAAAACCTCTGTTTCTATCCCTAGGCCGTGTGCATAAGACGTCAATTTCGAAATCGAATTGGCATTTAACTCTCTTGGCAAAACAACTCTGGTGAGTCCAAGCTCAGAGACCATTCTCAGGCCTTGTTCATCGGTAATAGTCATCTGCGTGCTGGCATGAACAGGAATAACAGGAAGCTCAGAATGAATCATGGCCGCCAGCCCCAGGTCCTGAACTATGATTCCGTCAACACCTGCCTTCACAGCTTGTGTCGCAAGAGCCAATGCTTGCTGAAGCTCATGATCTCTAAGCAGTATATTAAGAGCCAGATAACCTTTTACTGCTCTGGAATGCAGGTAATCAACTATCTCCGGCAATTGCTCAGATGTTAGGTTATCAGCGCTTGCACGTGCATTGAAAGAGCCGATACCAAAATACACAGCATCAGCTCCATAATTCGCGGCACTCTCTATTGCCTGTTTGCTACCACCAGGAGCGAGCAGCTCTATCATAGGCTATACCAGCTTATGCTCAGAGTCTGTACTCATATCTGCTGACTTCTCCTGCAAATAATCGTCAAGCCTGGTTTGTTCAAACGGATGAAACTCATGAAATTGAGAGTTCTGAGAAATAGAACTCTCTTCTGACTCAAATACATTTTCAAATTCATTTTTACTCGCTGGATTCACTCCATCGTCCTTTTCTTCAGGTTCTGAACCTATATCATTTTCTGTTTCTAAATTTGTCTTAGTCTCATGTTCCAACAGCTCTTCATATTCCTTGCATAAATTTTGATAATGGAGCAGATCCTTCTTAATTTCCCAGGTTTGCTCACGACACCGCATCAGCTCTGATTTCATCTCAACAAGCTTTCTTTCGGCCTCAACACTCTTATGTTCCGCGGCCTCCATACTCTTACGAGCGTTATACTGCTCATCAACCGCGTTAACCAAAGCCAGGACTGTAGACATGCTGAGTGTAAGATGAGGGCTGTTTTGCATAACTCTTCTGATCATTTCATCAGCATGAGCAGCAACCTGTCTCATATAAACTTCATTCTCGGCAGCAAGCAGTTGATAATTCATGCCGCCGATCTTGACCGTGATTTTGCTAATACTGTCAGCCACGTCAATCACTCCTCAAATTCATTACTATCTTTTATCAATTAGTATAATTCAACAGCATTACATCGGCAACACCGCAACTTACTGAAGCATATGGAAGAGCTCCAAGAATAACTTTGGCGCCAGCTGCTCAGCTCTTACAGTATCTGTCAGACCATATTTACTAAACAGCACGCCTAGTAAGCCCTCTGAAGCCAGACGGCAGTATACACTATTTTTAATAACATTGGCAAAAGTCTTGCGACGCTGGCTGAAGCAAGCATTAAGGAATCTATGAAAGCTTCTCCTTGATTCCAGATTCATTAATGCAAAGCCACTTGGAGAGCTGGCATCAGATTGATAAGCTTCTCCTGATTTAACCAATTTGATGACAATTGAGTCGACATGAGGACGCGGATAATATGATGCCGCGGATACCTTCTGATATTTTTCGGCTTTGCCATATAGAGCAATCAGGATCGATACGGGACCGTATAACTTACTGCCTGGCATCGCGAACAGTCTATCTGAAGCTTCCTTCTGCATCATTAGAAGCATCAGTCTGGCATGGACCAGCTCGACGATAAGCTTCTCTATTAGTTGTGTTGTTATATAATATGGCAAATTGGCTGCGACCTTAACACTATCAAAGCCTTCAGCAATAGAATTGAAATCTGTTTTTAGCGCATCCGCATGGATTACTTCTATATTATTGTAACTTGATAATGTGTCTGCCAGAATCTTGACCATGTTCTTGTCTATTTCAATTGCTTTGATAGCTCGTGCTGATGCCAACTCTTTTGTCAAACTGCCAAGACCAGGTCCGATTTCCAAGATAAAATCATTACCTGTAATTTCTGCACCTGCACACAGACGATCAACAACCCGGCCATCAATCAGAAAATTCTGACCGAGCGACCGGGTTGGACGTATATCATATTCAGCTAGCAATTGTTTTGTCTCACTTAGGTCCATTATATGCTCTCTGTCCTTCAGACTTAAGAATCATAAGCAACCGTTCATCAGGGAGTAGACAATATATAAACAGCTCTGCTCTCTCTGCCTACTCTTGCTGTTCCAGCGCGAATTTCGCCAGGATCATAGCTCAGATCAAGCAAATTAGGATTTGAACTTACACCATGGATATCACCAACTACCGCTAAACCATATCCTTCAATAAAAAGTACGGAACCAAGCGGCAGATTCGAACCAGTATAGCGACCACCGCTCTTATAGCCATATGTAGCTACTATGCCGCGCTGAGCCGGAACACCACTGAAGGTGTTATGATTGATAGCAGGCGAATGGCAACCCTGCTGCATACAAACCTCTAATCCATCATACATGGTTACAGTTCTGGTCTGCTTATCCTGATATGTATAAGTCTGGCCGTCCACCGTAATAGTTCCATCACCATTATCAGCGTAACCACCATATGTTCGCTGACCATTGTTATTGAATGAACTCTTGATGGCATTCAAATTGTTAACAACTGTTGAATTGGCATATCTGCTTACAGGTGCTATGACAGGCTTCTTCTTAGTGCCATTGGCGATGACCTTCTGAACCGGAGCCTCAACAATTTCAGTTCCAACATAGACTCTGCTTACAAAGATACCATCCTCATAAGTATCAGTATATATTGTCGCTCTCTGTCCATCCTTGCCTTCTGTCGTTACTTTGCTCTCACCTTCATAAATGTTGGGATCATCGACCTCAACAGTTGTATAAGGAATAGCTTCAAATTCTCGGAATTCTTTTGTCTCAACATTGACATATGTTATCGCTGCACCATCGACACTGTCTTCACTCTCGCCGGCCTCCTCCAAAATTGTACCGGTTTCTTCACTGATTTCAGAAAACCCTGAACGTGAAAGCAGATCTACCATCGACATTTCTTCTGCAGCCGTGCTAATGGCATAACCACTCCAGGAAAGAGTAACACTTGACTGCCTGCTGACTGATAGATCATATCGATGGCCGGGCAGCAATTGCTGATCATCCGACAGGCTAAGCAGGTCATTTTCTCCTACCTTGATACCTGCTTCATCTATTGCCTCTATCACTGTATTTTGATATGTCAAATAAGTTTGAGTATTGTCACCATCTGTGACTGTTATCTCTGCTGGATATCTTGTTTCATCTGCCAGCATTGTTGAGCGGCTGTTTGCCAATACACCTGCGACGAGGCCAAGACTAATTAATATAGTCAAGATAAACGATCTGATGATCGATCTTGCCACCTTGATCTCGCGCTTGCTGCTGATACTTCGAACATTGTTTCCAAGCCGTGCAGCTACAGCTATGATTCTTGGTTTGTTTATCTTTTTCATGTTTGCAATTATAATCAGGCCTCTGACAAGTGTCAAACAAATGTCATATTTTTCAGTTAAATCACACCAAAAGCGAGGTTCACACCGCTCATTTTTGACAAAAAGCAATAAAAATCTGGCATATCATAGTAATTATGTCACTAAGCTTTTGTATCTCTTATTACCTGTAGCTTCGCCTTTATTCTTCTTTTTTCCTCATACATTATTGAGTCAGCCTTGCTGATATGGTCTTCAATTTGATCCTGATCTGTTGACTTAATAACAGTTATCCCATGACTTGCCGAAACAATGTACGGCCTGTTTTCGTTATGATTGATTCTTTTCAAATACTCTTTTATTCTGACCCATATCAGCTCTGCTTGTTCGGCTGGAACTCCCGGCAACACAAGCAAAAACTCATCTCCACCCATTCTGATTACAAAATCATCACACCGAATGCTATCCTTAATAGCTTGAGCTGCAGTTTTTATCAGCTCATCGCCATAATCATGGCCTAATACATCATTAACCTGTTTAAGACCATTGATATCTACGAAGCAGATTGATATTTCACGCAGATTCTCTGACTCTTTGAACACCTTTTGAATTTTGCTTAGTCCAGTATAGCGGTTCAAGGTTCCGCTCATCTGGTCATATTCGGATAGATATTTTGCTCTTATTTGTTGATTCTTACGAAGTGCTAACAGGCCGGCAGAGACTGCACCAAGAAGAATAAGAAAAACAAAAGGAATTAATGAATCCTTCAATGACTCGAACATAAGATAAATAATTGATCCAGAAAACATCTTATATATATCGGAGCCTGCTACTATTTCGGAAATCAAATAATAGCTGCCATCTGAGGTAAATAGCCCAACACCTGTAAAATCCTCAGGTAAATTTATTCTGCGCCAGAAATATGAACCCCTATTTATCCTAATATAACCTTCATTTACAGACGTTACAGCGTTCCTAACCTCTTGTACCGCTCTGATCGCAACCCTTGAAGGTCGATCATCAAATTCGGCAATTACTCTCGTTGAAGAATCAGTCAGCATCATATGTGCTATACCAGCGCCTTGGTGAAGCTTATTGCCAGTAATCAGTTTATCCGCCGGATAAATGAAGCTGAAGACACCATCAGGCAAACCATTTGTTTGTCCACTCAGCCATACAGGTCTACTAAGACGAAAATAGTTGAAGGAATTGCCCTGATCCGAGCCGGCACCTACCCAAGATACATATATGCGATCATCAGCAGAAGAAAATAATCTCTCATCAGGAATCTCATCAAGCCAATCGGCAGTCGAATCAGAATACATAATATCTGATAAACTGAAGTACTGGAAATCGGTGTAGCCGCTATGCAGCATCTGGCGCTCCAGCCATTTGGGAATTGCTTTAACCTCTAGGTCGTTTAACAGACCATAACTCGCCTTCTGATCACTGCTAAGCACACCACTGAAAAAATCAAGGTCCTTCTGCCAGTTGCTCATAATCCCTTCAATAACATATTGATTGTAATCGAGTCTATGGTTTTCTTCAGTAGTATAGTGACTCATTTGATTACTGATCGATCTCTTATTGAAGAAAAAACTGAAAACAAAGCTCAACAAGAACGCAGAAAAAACAGCAATTATGAAAGCTTTGAAAAAAAAGCGTTTCATTGACTTAAGATGATTCCACATCAAGCTGCCTCCGAAGAACTTCGTAATTATGAGACTAATAAAAACTCACTTATTCAACTATAACAAAGTTTTATTTATATGTCATTTGAAAGAATGTCAATCTAGTTCTGTTTGCTCCGTAGGCGATATATACACTTGCTTAGGTTCATTCTCAGCCTTGCTGCCAGCTGGTGGCAAATCAATTAGAGGTTCCGGAATAATACTCTTATTGGAACCAGAGCTCGACTCTTGATTCACCTGCTTGCTCCACTTGCGGTCAGGATTGCCGGTATAGGTATAGCAGTAATTATTTTCACCATAATACACATAAAACAAGGCTGCCGGAACATCACTCTCACGATCTACGAAACAGAATATAGGATGCTTGAGCCTTCTGGCTGTTTTAACCATTGTTTTGAAGTTACTGGCGGTAATACACCATTCCGGCTCCCATGCCTTATCACCAATCATCATTAGTCGTCCTCTGGCCATGCGCAGCATTTTTCGCAGCTGCTTGTTGAACTTCTGACGCTTCCTTGCTCTAGTTGTAGCGATAAAAAACACCAGAAGAAGCAAGCTTAGTAATATGGCAGCAGGATAAAGCCAAATGGGCATAGGTGACAATTCAAGGCGCCAATTCTGGAAACGCCAGATCGAGTCCTTCTTGTCCTGTAAATCCAACAAAGCAACAGTGAAGGTATCACTGCCCAGCGGTATTACCAAGCCTGGACGCTCTTGAATTATAGCAATCTCTCGACCAGAGCTTGATAATGTGAAATCAGTTTGCAGACCTACCTCAAGCTCATATGAAGATTCCTGCTTACTGGCCTTGTCAAGCTCTCGAGCCATATCATTTAATACAGCTAAATCAACTTGTGCAGATTGCTCAAGCTTGATACCACTATCGACAGTATTAATCTCAAACTTATCAGTCAGAGGTATAACTTTTGAGCTGATCAGTTTATTAGGATCTGTTTTATCTAGCTGGCGCAAAATTGCAACCATTTGATAACTGCCGCTGATAGCGATAATATTATTCCCGCTTATTTCATATTTAATTGCCGGCAAAATACTAACAGCGTTGCTGCTAAGATAGACTGATCCCATCCCTTGCAAGGCCTGATTGAAAATATCAGAAGGTTTGTTTTGAACATAATAGCTTATGTCCGCATTCCTTCTGTATTGGTAAACCTGAGTTGGTAATGTAAGAATAACTGGTCTGAATCTTGCATAGGAGGCCAGCAGAGCAGCTGCAAGTAAGACTACAGACAACAAGATTACCAGAAATCTGGGCACTCCGCCAATTTCTCTACGTCTGGACTGCTTCTGTTTAATTTGTTGAACCGGTCTGTTCTGTACTGCCTTTTTCTGCTTCATAAACCCTCCCGCACATTTAGTAATCAGATTATTTAAACCAGCTCACACCCGCTTCGAATAATTTCTGGTTCTTATTTCCTGGTATATTCTTCGCGATATATTCACCGTATCTTTCTGAATGACCCATCTTGCCGAAAATTCTGCCATCAGAGCTGATGATACCTTCAATCGCAGATATTGATCCATTTGGATTATATGCCGTCTCTACAGATGGTCTGCCATCAAGATCCACATACTGAGTAGCGATTTGATCATTATCAATCAATTCTGCTAAAACCTCAGGGCTTGCGGCGAATCTTCCCTCGCCATGAGAAACAGGTATCTGATAGAGCTCATCATCTCTTGTCAAATTAAGCCATGGAGAACGGTTACTTACAACTCTAGTCGTTACGTAGGATGAAACATGTCGTCCTATACTGTTAAAAGTCAAGGTCGGTGAGTCGTTTGTAAGCTCTGTAATGTCACCATATGGCAGCAGACCCAGCTTAACGAGAGCCTGGAAACCATTGCATATACCTAACATCAGGCCATCTCTCTGCTTAAGCAGGTTTCTGATCTGCTCTGTCAGTGCGGGATTGCGCAGGGCAGCAGCAATAAACTTGCCGGAACCCTCCGGCTCATCACCACCGCTGAAGCCACCTGGCAGCATTACTATCTGAGCCAGAGCGATTCTTCGCTCCATTTCGGCAAGCGTCTCAGAAATCGCCTGATGGGATAAATTCCTGACAATTAAAACGTCAGTTGAGGCGCCCGCTTGTTCAAAAGCTCGCTGCGTATCGTACTCACAATTTGTTCCGGGGAATACAGGTATAAATACCCTCGGCTTAGCCATATTGCCGACGAATACGGTTGGCGCTTTTACCTGATTATTACTTAAGCGATTCACTTTAATAAATGGATCATAGTTTTTATTGTCCGCTAATCTACTGTCTATGGATGGCTTGTTTCTTACATCTGTCGGGAATACCTTTTCCAACTTATTTTGCCAACCGGTTATGATAGTCTCAAGCTCTATTCTCTGGCCGCCGAAAACGATCTCAGCATCTGACATTGTCTGTCCAGTAAGAAGAGCACCATTACTTCTAAGAAGATTCATCCCTTCTATGTCCGCTACTGCCAGTAGGATCGCACCAGGTCGAGGAGCAAAAATGTCCCTGGCTGTGAGAGTGGTATCAAACTTGAATCCCAATCTCTCGCCGAAGCATTGTCTGGCGATGGTCACTGCTATACCTCCGGCACTTACAGTAGCAGCAGCTTCTACAAGCCCTTGCTTCTGCAAGCGATATACAAGACCTAGCTTCTCACGCCAGTCACAGATATCAGGCATTCCAAGTCCATCCTTCTTGACATCTAGAAGCCAGACCGGGATTCCCGCTTGTGAAAAAGCCGCAGAGCATACCTGCTCAGCCTTGCCTGTAGAAACAGCAAAAGAAACAAGAGTAGGCGGTACATGCAGATCATTGAAGCTGCCTGACATGCTATCCTTGCCACCTATTGCCGGCACAGTGAAATCAAGCTGAGCCTGATAAGCTCCCAATAGAGCCATAAGTGGTTTCCCCCATTTGATCTCATCTGTTAATCGTTCAAAATATTCCTGGAATGTAAGTCTGGCACTGAAAGGATCAGCACCCATTGCCGCCAGCTTCGATATAGAATGAAGCACAGCATAATAGGCTCCATGAAATGGACTCCTTGTCGAAAGTTCAGGATCAAATCCATATGTCATGAAGCTGCAGTTCTCTGTTCTCCCATTTAAGACAGGAATAAGAGCCGCCATACCCTCCTCAGCTGTTAGCTGATAACGACCTCCAAACGGCATGAGGACAGTACCGGCACCAATCGTACTATCGAACATCTCAACCAGGCCCTTACGCGAACAATGGGCAAGGCTGCTCATTCTCTCAACAAGTGTTTCCGCAAAGGTGTCAGCAGAGAAATTAAACTCTTCATCTCCAAAAAGCTTATCAGTATCTTCTGCTGAATTGACCCTGATTGAAACATGCTGAGGAGCACCATTGCTGTCAATAAAATCCCTTGATAAATCAACAATTGTCTTATTTCGCCATTTCATGATCATTCTTGGCTCAGCAGTAACCTCAGCAACCGGAACTGCTTCAAGGTTCTCCATATCCGCTGCTGTGATAAATCTATCAGCATCCTCTGAGGCGACAACAACTGCCATTCTCTCCTGTGACTCAGATATTGCCAGCTCAGTTCCGTCAAGTCCTTCATATTTCTTAGGAACCTTATCAAGATCAATTATGAGACCAGGAGCCAGCTCGCCGATAGCAACTGATACGCCACCTGCACCGAAATCGTTGCAGCGCTTGATCATACGTGCGACCTCTGGATTCCTGAACAGTCTTTGAATTTTTCTCTCTGTAGGCGGGTTGCCCTTCTGAACCTCAGAGCCGCAGGTTACCAGTGATTCTTCAGTGTGAGCCTTGGATGAGCCTGTGGCGCCGCCACAGCCATCACGACCAGTACGGCCACCAAGAAGAATGATCTGATCACCGGCAGCAGGAACTTCTCGTCTTACCTGATCAGCAGGTGCTGCCGCGATAACAGCACCAATTTCCATTCGCTTGGCGATATATCCAGGATGATAGATCTCATCTACCTGTCCTGTAGCCAGACCGATCTGATTGCCATATGAGCTATATCCATGGGCAGCCGTTCTTGTCAGCTTACGCTGCGGCAGCTTCCCCGGCAGAGTATCTGATACCGGCACAGTTGGATCGCCGCTGCCGGTAACACGCATCGCCTGATAAACATATGATCTGCCAGATAAAGGATCTCTGATCGCTCCGCCCAAACATGTGGCAGCTCCGCCAAATGGTTCGATTTCAGTAGGATGATTGTGAGTTTCATTCTTGAACATGACCAGATAATCCTCTGGTTTACCATCCACTTCAATTTCCACTTTGATACTGCAGGCATTTATTTCCTCAGATTGATCCAGATCTGATAATTGTCCATTATCTCTCAGATGCTTCATTGCGATAGTAGCGATATCCATCAGACACTCGGGCTTATTGGCTATTCTATCGCCATAGATCTCAATTCTCTTATGTCTGTAATCAGCCAATACACTCTGAATATGAC
>CAZSLR010000010.1:0-22795 GCA_964607635.1 uncultured Oscillospiraceae bacterium | reverse complement strand
CTGATGTTACCAGCGAAACAACAGCTGTTCATTTTGGTCAGGACGGACATGATTTTCGCTTAAACTCTGACGTGCCGCTTTTTATGGACCAGGAAAGGGTTATTGTTTTAATTGATCCGGGGCATGGCGGAATCGATGGCGGTGCTCCAGGCTATCTTGGTGATGGCACACAGGTAAAAGAAGCGGGCATTGTTCTTGATATCGCTGTTAAGCTGAAGGCTGAGCTTGAGGCTCGAAACATCGAAGCATATTTGATCCGGGAGGATGATACTTTCTTCTCGTTATATGCCAGAGTTGCCAGAGCCAGCCTGTTGTCGCTTGATTATATGTCAGCGCTCCAGCCTGAGCTTGTTAGTGATCGCGACTATGTAGCGCAGATGACTGAGAAGCTGATGGTACCAATTACGATCAATAGTGACGATCGGAGTACTGGTGCGTTTGGCTTCATGAAGGGATATGGCATGAGCAAGGAGCAGATGGATCTGCTTGATCTACAGCAGAAATGTTCTAATGTTATTTTTGTATCACTTCATTGTAATTCGCATGATTATGATACCTCTCTTCATGGCATGCAGGCCTATTACAGTCATGATGATGTTGTTGAGATCGATGAGGCCGAGGGCCTGGCACAGCAAACTGATCCTGCCGGCAATGGCGTTTATCATGGCAGGGACAATGAGCGTAATCAGCTGCTGGCACAGTATGTTTATGACGGAACTGTCGGTAAGGCGCCTTTTCTCGCGGGCACAAATGCTGGCAAGCCTGTGCTTGCTGGCAATTATGCTGTTTTGCGTGAGCATGGTCTTGCGGGAACGTTATTGGAGCTCGGCTACATGAGCAATAGCTCTGATCTGCAGCAGCTTAGAAACGCTGATGTTCAGCAGAAAATAGCTGCCGGGATCGGACTGGGAATTGAAAAATACTTCCGTGAGCTGTTTACGCCTTGACATTGTGTGACCAAATGCCGCAAAATAGGTTCATAGACATACTAAGGAGGACGTTAACATGAGTGATTCCAGAATCAGTCTCAGTACTACAGCATTAGCCGTCCTGTCGTTTGTACTTGCTTATTTTGGTTATGTAGAACTATTATTTCTGCTTATAGCCTATGCGGTATTTCTCGACAAAAATCAGAAGCTTACCAAAATTTCCTTCCAGGCTCTTTATCTGCAGCTGGCCTATAGGGTCGTGCTGCTTGTTCTTGGCTGGATCTTTGGTTTCGTCAACTGGTTCTTCGGACTGTTTGATGCTTTCAGAGCAATCAGCTTCTTCGGGACAACACATGGCTACATCAGAACAATACTCAGCATTCTGATCTTCGTAGCTTACTTATTGGGTGTTTTCCAGATCATCAAGAAGCAGGATTGCAATCTGCCTATATTGTCTTCTCTTGCAGATAAGACACTTGGCATCATTACCCCTAAGGCGCCTAAGGCTGCTCCTGTATATCAACAGCCTGCTCCTGCGGCCTCTGTTCCCCAGTATCAGCCGCCTCAACAGCCTCAGCAGGCTCCTTATCAGGCTCCGCCTGTTGCTCCGGCACCAGCAACCCCGGCCGCGCCCACTGCTTCCGCAGCTCCAGCAGCGGATCAGCCAGCCTCATGGACCTGCAGCTGCGGGCATGACAACACTGGTAATTTCTGTATGAAATGCGGTAATAAGCGCCCATAAGATCATAAGAAACCAGGGGACCAATGCAATTTATGCATTTTTGAATTAGCAGGAGGAAATCAAAATGATCTGTTCACAATGTGGAAAAAACAATCCTGATGACGCTCGTTTTTGCGATGGCTGCGGCAATACGCTGCAGGCAGCTCCAATTAATCAGGGCTATGCGCCACCTCCACCACCGCCACAGTATCAGCAGCCACAATATCAGCAGAGCTATCAGCAGCCTGGCTATACCCCAGCAGTTGACAACAGTCCTCTGTCTGTAGGCCAGTATATCGGCATGTATCTGATTCAGCTTATACCGGTTGTTGGATTTATCCTTCTTCTGGTCTGGGCATTCAGCGCTGATACTAATCTCAACAAGAAGAACTGGGCTAAGGCTATGCTCATAATCATGCTGATTGGCATTGCATTGACCATTGTTATTTCAATTGCTATGGGTGGAATGATAGCAGCTCTTCTAAACTCAGCATCATACTATTAATTTAACAATTGTGAAGCAATAGTTGACAAAAAGGCTGTCTCGAAATGGTTGGAAAACTGTTAAGAGGCAGCTTTTTGTATGTGGTTGGGGGGCCAGGCAGGGACACTTCAGCAGCTGACTGCGTTGATAAATATCTCTGTCAGTTCTGGATCAAACTGCTTGCCGGCATTTCTTCTGATTTCTTCGACGGCTTCGGAATGAGACATTGGTTTTCTGTATGAGTGTGGATTTGTCATGGCGTCATAGGAGTCGGCAAGTGTAATGATTCTTGATTGCAGAGGTATCTCCTGGGCGCTTAGTTGGCGTGGATATCCGTTGCCATCCCAGCGCTCATGGTGTGCCAGGACAAAATCAGCGATCTCGGCCAAATCATTGACTGTGCTAAGTATTCGATATCCAACCTCTGGATGCTTCCTGATGTTTATGTATTCATCATCAGTCAGTTTGCCTTGTTTGTTAAGAATTTCCATTGGTATGCCGATTTTACCGATATCATGCAGCTGACCGAGCATTTTGATGTCAGCTAGCTCGGAATCGGGAAGACCAAGTGCTCTGGCAAGCTTGACAGCGTAGCCTGAAACATTGGCTGAGTGCATTTTCTCGCGTTCACTGTCACGGTGTAGTGAGGTCAGAACTGAGTTTACAGTAGCGCTTCTCATTTTTGGACTCTCATGAAGCTTGCGTCTGTACATGTAGTCCTCAGCCTTTTTCATAATATCTGCGATATTCTCGCGGCTGTCTTCTTTTACCGACCAGCCAAGCGAAATTGACAAAGGAACGGACTCGACCATCGTTCCGCTGATTTTCTCATTCATTCTTTTTACGATGGCTTGAACTCCGGCCTGATCAGTTTTAGGCAGCAGTACTATGAATTCATCACCGCCTAAACGTGCGACTATATCGTCAGAACGGCAGGAGTCACGCATTACATTGGCTGCAGATTGAATAAGCAGATCGCCGACTGTGTGTCCAAACGCGTCATTTGTCAGCTTAAGGCCATTGACATCGGCCTGAATGACTGCCAGTGGCAGATTGCGGCTGCGGTCGAGGCGACGAACTTCCTCTTCATAAAAATGACGGTTATAGAGTCCGGTCAGCTGATCGTGGAAGCTCAGGAAGCTGATCCTTTGTTGTGTTTCCTTCTCCTGTGTCAGATCAACTACTGAACCGACAATAAATATCCTGTCCTGATCATAGAACACCGGTGTCAGACTTACCTGTAGATATTTTGTGGTTCCGTCAGCCTCCAGTGTCTGATCAAATTCTATAGGCTTGACCTCATCGAGGCATTGTTGGAAGAATTTCTCAACTGTCATTCCTTGGTCCGGACCGAATACTTCAACTGCGGTTTTACCTGTAATATTGTCGCAGATAGTTGCCAACAGACGTTGATTGGCGAGATTGTCGCGAACATAGCGCATTTTTCCATCTGTGCCTGCTTCAACAAGGAACATAGCGGTGCGGCCGCTGTTGAATATGATATCCTTCTCCAGCGACAGCCTCTCGAGTTTTTCCTGCTGCTCGAATCTCTCTGTGATATCACGAGCGACAGCGTAAACATAATCATCATCAGCGATGGCGTTCCATTCAAAATAATAGATACGGCCATCTGCTCCGCTATATCTGTTTAGGAAACGGTTTACGGTTTCCCTCTGGCGCAGTCTCTCGATAATGCTTCTGCTGCTGCTGATGTCCTCGGGCAATATATAGTCGTATATGGTTTTGTCAGTAAGATCTTCGGCAGTACCACCCAGAACCTTCTGAAAGGAAGGATTAATTTTAATAAATCTGCCTGAGAAATCAACCAGACAAACCATATCAGGGTTAATGGAAAAGAGCTGAGCGGTTTCATTTGTTCTGCCGCCCTGCATATCCAGTGGAGTGAATACGGTTGCGAAGCTGCCTGGTGACAGCTGATACACATGAACATTCAGCCAGCTGCCAAGCTCCATCGCGAAATATTCATGTTCATGGACAGCTCCTTCGAAGGCTGTGCGATAGAAAATATCGAGCCATTTTTGCTGATCGTTAAAAATTGATTCAAGAGCGAACAAGCAACTTTGATCAGGTTCATCCTGATTGCCTATACCTACTAAATGATAATAACCCGGGTTCGCGTAAACAGTCTTAAAACAAAAATCAGCCTGCTCTTTTTCAGCAGACATTTCATGGACCGCGAAGGCAAAGGGCGCTTTCATAAGCAGGTCAGAGGCCGTGAAAGTTGTCATAAATCAACTCCGGAATGAATTTAGTTGTATACATACTCTGTCAAAGCTTAACAATATGATTGTAATAACAGAAATAGTAAACACTATTACTACAAAAATATCACATAGAGTTTCGTGAATCAAGCTGAGAACAGGCCTCTTGAGTGCTACTTGTTGCATTGTAATCGAATCGTTATAATGATTTAAGCATTTATGAGGAATCTAAGGCAATTCAGGCGGTTATAATATCAGAGATGAATAAATTTGATAAACAGTTAAATCAAGAAAATAGGCATAGGTTCAAGAATGCAGATGGTAATAAACGCAGATTCAAACTGCAGTATATTATGCTGTTTATTCTGATCGCTGTGACTGCTGTTTCACTTGCTCTTATGAGCGTGATCAGATTGCGTCTGATCAGGGATTTTTCTGTACATGAAGAGCTTGATGAGAAATCATGGCATTATGTGATGATAGCCGAGGATGTGGACTCCTCGTTCTGGCAGGAGGCTTATGCCGGTGCCAGAGCGGCGGCTGAGCGATCAGATGCGGTTGTTGAGCTGGTTGGTTCAGCACAGTTCGCAGCTGATGAGTCTCTACTTAGTCTTGATCGGGCAATCGCTGCACGCTGTGATGGTATAGCTACCTGCGTTACTGATCAGGATGGAGCTGTTTATGGTATTAATAAAGCGATAGAGAGAAATATTCCTGTGGTTACAATGGAATATGATTCGCCAGCCAGCAAGCGTCAGAGCTTCGTTGGTGTTAATAGCTTCAATCTTGGTCAGACCTTCGGACAACTGCTGGTAGAGAAACAGAGCAGCGGTGATGCTGTGTTGTTGGTTGGTGAGGATTCAGAAAGAAGCAATATCGCAGAGAATCTTATCATGTCTGGTATTTTGAATGTTGTTGAGAAGCATCCGGATATTAGCCTTGGAACCGCATCTGTTAGCAGAGCAAGTGCGTTTAGCGCTGAGGAGGCGATTCGCGATTTGCTGCTTGAGCAGAGACCGCTTGATACAATTCTTTGTCTTAACGTACAGGACACGCTTCGCTGTGTTGAGGCGCTGGTCGATTTCAACAAAACTGACCAGGTCAGTATTATTTGCTATCAGGATAACGCAGATGTTTTGGAATATGTTCGCAGCGGCATTGTCTATTCAGCTATTTCCAGTGATGCCTGGCAAATGGGCTATGAGAGCATTCAAGCATTGTCAGAGCTTAAAACTATGAATAGAACCAGTGAGTATATACCTTCCAGACTGGTTATTATCAATCAAACTAATATTAATAGCTATCAGAAGAGTGATGAAGAGGCTACACAATGAGCGCGCGGATGAGTGAGAAGTCCGACAATAGCGTTTCAGGGAGCTTAGCGAAGCGTGTTTTCAGAAGAGTGTTTTCAATTAATTCGCTTCAGAAGCGTTTGCTTATACCTATACTGCTAACCAGTCTGCTGCTTGGTCTTACTACAGTTTATAATGTTATGTCGATCAATTCGATCGTTAATGAAATCAACGAGACATATCAGAGCAATGCCAATCTCTATGAGCTTGGTCAGACGATAGCCCGGGTCGAGGAGCATACTGAGAGCTATCTGAGCACACGCAGCTCGACATCACTGGAGAATTATTATAAGCAGAGGGATGAGCTGATCCGGTCTATGGAGATGCTTGACCAGCGAATCGTTGATTCCGAGACAGTTATGCTTGAACGTAATATCAACAGCATGATCATTTCATGGCTGGAGGAAACTGAGCTCGCTATTTCCGCTAAGCGCGGTCGTGATATTGAACAGTATATCAATCATTTTACTGAGGCCAGAACAATATATGGCTACATAAATGACTATATCAGCAGACTGAATACCGTGCAGTTCCAGCAGAATTATGAGAATTATCATAGTATGGGGCAGGTGCTGAATACTGTAGAGATCATGGATCTGCTGATCGTCGCGGTCGTTCTGATTACAAATACACTGATTATTTTGATTACTACACTGAGGATAACCAGGCCGGTAGTTCAGCTGGCACATCGGGCCGAAGAGGTCGCTCAGGGCAATCTTGATGTCGACGCGGTCGAGTCTGATTCAACTGATGAGCTGAACATACTGACGAAGTCTTTTAACGGGATGGTCGTAAGCTTACGTGATTATGTTGTTCAGATCAGGGAAAACACGATTAGTGAGAATATGCATCGACAGCAGGAGCTGACAATGCTCAATTATCTTCAGGAGGCCAGGCTTAAGAATTTGCAGGCGCAGATCAATCCGCACTTTTTGTTTAATTCATTAAATGCAGGTGCTCAGCTGGCCATGATGGAGGGTGCTGACAGAACGACCGAGCTGATCGAGAATATAGCCGACTTTTACCGGTATAATATTAAAATATTCGATCACGACGCTACGCTGCGGCAGGAGCTGGAAATGGTCAGTCATTATATCTATATTCAAAAGGTGCGGTTTGCGGATCGGTTTGAGTATAGACAGCAGATCGATGAGCGGTGTCTGCATGTGAGGATGCCGAGCCTGATCCTGCAGCCGATCGTTGAGAATGCTTTTGCCCATGGGCTCAGGGATATGGAGTCTGGTGGGCGGATATCGATTGAGGTCAGTCAGGAGGATGATCATGTCAGAGTTCTAATAACTGATAATGGCTCGGGCTTCGATCAGGATACGATCGACAGACTGCTGGCATATGTAGATGATCCGACTGAAACGGCTGAGGTGTTGATCGATGCGGAGGCGGGATCGCGCAAGGGGGCCGGTATCGCGCTCAATAATGTTATCAGCAGACTGCGGTTGTTTTATCGGCGAGATCAGGTTATAGACATCAGCTCCGGTCCGGAGGGCATCGGTGCGCAGATCCGGCTGATGATTCCGCTGGATCATGAATAGGACAGGAAGGAGGCAGCGTCATGTATAGAGTTTTATTGGTTGATGATGAGCAGATCGTTGTAGACTCGCTCAAGTTCATTCTGGGAAAAGAATACGGCTCGAGCTGTCAGATCGAAACAGCAAAATCGGGACGTGAGGCGATTCAGAAGTCTGAGCTGCTGCATCCTGATATTATACTGATGGATATTAGTATGCCTGGGATCAATGGCATCGAAGCGATTCGCTCGATTCGGGAGTTTTTGCCGGCAGCAGTCATAATACTGCTTACTGCCTTCGACAAGTTTGATTATGCCAAGCAAGCGATCAGCCTTGGGGTTTTTGATTATTTGATGAAGCCGGTTAATCGTGCTCGTATTGTACAAACAGTTGATAGCGCGATCGTACAGGTGGATGAGTACAGACAGCGTCGTTATGATGATCTGGCCATGCGTGAGAAGCTGGAGAATGTTATTGGCGTGCTGGAGACGGGTTTTGTTTATGCGCTGTTGTTTCCTGATAGTGGACAGCAGGATATCGCAAGGTACTTGGAGATGCTGGAGATTCAGGGCGCTCACGGAATGGTTATGACTCTTGAGTTTGGTGAGGGTAGCGAAAATGGTATGATGCAGAACCGGATTGGCAGCCATGTCCGGCTGCATCGCGGCTATCAGACGCTCAGGGAGCTGATCAAGTCGGTTCATGCCTGCCTGATTGGTCCGTTGCTCCTGAACAGAATGGTTGTATTCTTCCCGGCTGAGCCTGAGATGCTTAGCTCGCTTCAGCAGCAGGCTGAGATGCTTGGACGGATCACAGTTGAGAAGATCAAAAGCAGACTTGATGTTGAGGTCAGGGCAGGAATCAGTAATCCTTGTGAGACTGCTGATGATCTGCATCATGCCTGGCAGGAATCACTTCAGGCTATGCAGCTTGCTGGTCCGGGACAGTGCATGTTGTACAGTAAGCTTGCCGAATTGCCTGCAAGTGGTCGTGATATTGAAACCATCGAGCGAGAATATTTTGAGGCAGTTGCTTCAGCAGACCCAGGCATGGCATGCATGCTTTTTGATAGTATTTATGAGAGTCTCAGGGGTCTGGCGACGGATCAGCTTAAGAGCAGATTGATGGTTCTGATGGCACTGACTGAGCGTGAAGCCCAGCGCAGACATAACGGGTCAAATGTCGTTTTCAATTATTGTAAGCTGCTAGAGACTGAGAGCATTGAGGATCTTAAGGAAATGGCTCATAGCAGAATCCATCAAACCTGCGAACTGATTTCCGGTATGCGCAACCGCAACGTGAACGATCTTGTTATGCAGGCAAAGGAATTTCTGGATATGAATTTCAGCGACAGCTCTTTGTCCTTGGAGACAACTGCTGCTAAGATAGCTCTTAGTCCACAATACCTGAGCAGAATATTCAGCTCACAGATGGGGCGGACTTTTATTGACTATCTGACTGATCTGCGTATAAACAAGGCTAAGGATCTGCTTAGGCAGACTGATCTATCTGTCAAGGAAATTAGTATAAAGCTTGGCTATAGTGATCCGAACTACTTCAGCAGAATTTTCAAAAGGATCACTGGTCGGACTCCGTCTGAGTATAGATAGGTTTGCTAATATAAAGATTATCAGAACAGCCGGTAAATTGTCATGTTGTCAAGGAGGAGCGAGTATGATGTATTCAGATAAATGCTGGAAAATCAACAGAGTGATTGGAATTATGTTGATCGTTTTCATGCTCGCCGGTGTAGCTTCTGTTTTGGGCGGCTGTAAGGATGACAACAAAGTTGAGATTCCGATCGGTCCGCAGGATCATGGTAAACCAGTGATTGGTCTGGCAATGGATACACTGGTGCTTGACCGTTGGATGCGTGATCGTGATGTTTTTGTTTCGACAGCGAATGAGCTTGGCGCTGAGGTTATTGTTCAAAATGCTACAAGTGATGCCAAGGAGCAGCAGAGCCAGATCAGGTATCTGATAGAACGCAAGGTTGATGTTCTGGTTATAATTTCGATAGATGCGGATCAACTGGTTGACGAGGTTGAGCTTGCTCATAGCAAAGGAATAAGCGTAATCGCATATGACAGACTTATTAATCAAGCTGATGTGGATCTCTATGTTTCTTTTGACAATGTTGAGGTCGGCCGTCTGATGGCTCGTAAGATGTTTGAGGCCCTTCCGACTGGCAGGTTCGCGCTTATGAAGGGATCACGAGAGGATAACAATGTGTCTTTGGTAGTTAGCGGCATTCTTGATGTTCAGAAGGATTTTCCTGAAACGGAAGTAGTTCTCGAAGAGTATGCAGAAAACTGGAGTGCGGATGATGCTTATATTAAGGTAAGAAGCTGGCTTGATGCGCAACATCAGATCGATGGCATTTTCTGTGGTAATGACGCGCTTGCAGGTGCTGCCTTGAGAGCGCTGGCGATGCATAAACTGGCTGGCAGTGTGCCGGTAACCGGACAGGACGCTGATCTTGATGCCTGTCAGCGAATTGTTGAGGGCTCGCAGCTCATGACAGTCTTCAAGCCTATCGAGAGTCTTGCACAGATCGCGGCTAAGGCAGCGGTCGATCTGGCCGAGGGCAAGGAGGCTCCGGCTAATGATACCTTCAATGATGGTAAGCACGATGTACCATACTATAGAATAATGCCGGTTATGGTAGACAATAATAATATGAATGAAATAATTATTGAGAGCGGATTTCATGCTAAGAAGGACGTCTACCGCAATATCCCACAAGCAGAATGGCCTTGAATTAGAGAATTAACAGTAACTGGAATATCTTATCATTAGCATTATTTTGCTATTTATTATGCCCTCCGCAAGCCTAAGCGGGGGCATTTCGTTTAATATGACCATATTATGGTCAAGCAAGTCCAGATTGCTTTATGTTAACATCACATCAGCAGGGGTGAATAATTGTTTGCACCTGAACGATACAACACTTCTAAGGAGGAAAATGGCATGAAGAAATTTGTCAGAATTGCGACAGTAGTATTGGCGCTTTCTATGAGCTTGTCGATGGTGGCTGGCTGTAAGAAGGACAAGAAGGACGACGGCAAACTTAAGGTTGGTATCTCTATCCCGACTCTGCAGGAAGAGCGCTGGGCACGTGATAAGGAAACCATGGAAAAAGCTTGTCAGGATGCCGGAATCGAATTCGTCAGCAATGTCGCTGATCTTGACGCTCAGAAGCAGAAATCACAGTGTGAGAACATGATCTCAGAAGGTATCGACGTTCTGATCATCGCTCCACACGACGCAGCAGCAGCAGCGGCTATCGTTGAAGACGCAGTTGCCAGTGGTGTTAAGGTTATATCCTATGACCGTCTGATAACCGCAACAGATAAGCTGGATCTTTACCTTTCATTCGACAACGTTAAAGTTGGTGAGCTCCAGGGCGAATACTTCGTTAACAACGTTGACAAAGGAAATATCGTTGTTCTGTCAGGCGATCCGGAAGACAACAATGCTAAACTGTTCAAGCAGGGCGCTATGAGCAAGCTGCAGCCTAAAATCGATAGCGGCGACTATGTTGTTCTTAACGAACAGGCATGTCAGGACTGGAAGGCTGAAGAAGCTCTGAAGCATACTGAAGCAGCTCTGAATAAGAGCACAGACATCGTCGGTATCCTCGCACCTAATGATGGTACAGCAGGCGGCGCTATCCAGGCTCTTAACAAAGAAGGTCTGGCAGGCAGCGTAGTTGTAACAGGTCAGGACGCAGAGCTGGCAGCAGCACAGCGTATTCTGGCTGGCGAACAGTCAATGACTGTTTTCAAAGATACTCGTGAACTCGGCAAAGAAGCCATCAAGATCGCTCAGGATATGTTTGCTAAGAAAGAACTCAATACTCAGGGTCAGGTAGTAAACAATGGCGTTAAGGATATTCCTTCTGTTCTGCTTACACCAGTAGCAGTTGATGCTGATAACCTCAAGAGTGTTCTGATCGACAGCGGCTACCTCAAAGAAGCTGACGTAATGAAATAAGTTTTGCTCATAATTAGTTATCAAAAATAACTGACAACTCCACGGCAGAGCTGCCTTGAAGGCTATCCCGAACTAAGGGACGACTTGATTGGCAGCTTTGCCGCAGGCAGTTGCAGAGGAGCATACTGTCAGATGGGGGAGGGAACATGGCTGATTATATTCTTGAAATGAAGGGAATCACAAAAGAATTCCCTGGTGTCCGCGCACTGGACGATGTTACGTTTCAGGTAAAACGCGGTGAGATTCATGCACTTGTCGGTGAAAATGGTGCCGGCAAATCAACACTAATGAAGGTCCTGAGCGGTATATATCAATTCGGTACATATTCCGGTGATATTATGTTCAACGGTGAGGTACAGAAATTTAGTACTATCAAGGACAGTGAACATAAGGGCATAGCAATTATTTATCAAGAGCTGGCTCTGGTAAAACAGATGACAATCGCTGAGAATATTTTTCTTGGCTCAGAAATAACGAACAGAGGTCTACTCAATGAGTCTGAGACCTTCACAAAAACTCAGGAAGTTCTTAAGGAAGTTCATTTGGATTTAAGCCCTACTACCAAGGTTATCAATCTTGGCGTTGGTAAGCAGCAGCTGGTAGAGATCGCAAAAGCGATATCTAAAAACGCTGACCTACTGATCTTGGATGAGCCTTCTGCAGCGCTTACAGAAACTGAAACAGATAATCTGCTTGATATTCTGCGCGAGCTTAAGAGCAAGGGTGTTACATGTATCTATATCTCTCATAAACTAGGTGAGGTTTTCAGCATAGCTGATTCAGTAACAGTTCTAAGAGATGGCAGAACTATAACAACTAAAAAGGTAAGCGAGATCAACGAAGAAGAATTGATCTCTTACATGGTTGGCCGTGAGCTTACACAGTTATTCCCGCGTAAGCCTCATACAGCAGGAGAGACGGTAATGTCAGTTCGTAATTGGACAGTACATAATCCGGAGCTGCCTGACAAGGTCATGATTGATAATGTTTCATTTGATCTCAAAAAAGGTGAGATTCTTGGTATAGCCGGACTGATGGGCGCCGGACGTACTGAACTCGTCATGAGTATGTTTGGTGCCTACGGAGTAGGGATCAGCGGCGAGTTGATGATAAATGGCGAGAAACAAAACATCAAGTCCCCTGAAGAAGCGATCAATGCAGGAATAGCCTACATTTCTGAAGACAGAAAGCGCTACGGGCTAGTTTTGCGCCAGGACATTAGATTTAACACAGCTCTTGCTTCATTCAAACGATTTACAAAGAAAAAGCTTTTGAATGACAACGAGATCATCAAACAGACAGAACGATATGTCAATGAGCTGCGCATCAAAACTCCGTCAGTAGAGCAGCTGACCAAAAATCTCTCCGGCGGCAATCAGCAGAAGGTAGTTCTGGCCAAATGGCTGGTTACCAATCCACGTGTCATGATAATGGATGAGCCTACTCGAGGAATCGATGTCGGCGCCAAGGTTGAGATATACAATATCATGAACGAGCTGATCGAGCAGGGTGTCTGCATCATAATGATTTCGTCTGAACTGCCTGAGATCCTGGGCATGAGCGACCGTATTCTTGTAATGCACGAAGGTCGTTTGACCGGTGAGCTTGAATGGCAGGGAGCCACTCAGGAGAAGGTCATGTATTACGCAACTGGAGGTAAAAAAGCAAATGAAGGCTGAAATGACAAAGAAACCACTGGCCGAGGATTCACCTCTGGCCTCTATTTTGAAATCGGTCCGAGGTAATATCCGTCAGTATACAATGATAATTGCACTTGTTGTAATTTGGCTGATTTTCCAGCTATTGACCAGCAATTTTCTAACCGCCCGCAACCTGACCAATCTTCTTACTCAGAGCTCTGTTGTCGGTATTGCTGCCTGTGGTATTGTAATGGTCATGGTCGCAGGACATATTGATCTCTCAATCGGCTCTTTTGTTGGTCTGACAGGTGCTATAGCAGCTAATTTATTGGTCAAGCAGGATATGAATGTCTGGGCTGCACTTGCGATTACAATGCTTTGCGGTTTGCTTCTTGGCTGCTGGCAGGGCTTCTGGATTGCCTATAGACAGGTTCCGGCCTTCATCGTTACACTTGCAGGTATGCTTATGTTCCGCGGTGGTGTTATCGGTGTTACCGGCAGTCTCTCACTTTCTCCAAATAATGAAATATTCCGTGCTATTGGACAGAGCTATCTGCCAAATATTATTCCCGATGCGGGCATGAATGTTACATCATTGGTTATAGGTGCTGTTTGTTTGTTGGCTTATCTGATACTTACATTCAGAAGCAGATCAGCCAGAATCTCCTATGGCTTCAATACTTTGAGCTTCCCGCTTTTCTTGGTCAAAACATTATTGATCAGCGGCGTTATCGTTGCCATATCGTTTGTTCTTGCTTCCTTCCGCGGTGTTCCATATCTGGCGTTGATTCTTGGTGTGATGGTTATATTCTTCACTATCGTTTCAACCAAGACAGCATTCGGCAGGCATGTATACGCAATCGGCGGCAATAAGGACGCTGCTGTTCTCTCCGGTATCAATATCAAGAAAACGAATTTCATGATATTCGTACTGATGAGTTTTGCAACTACTACCGCTGGTATCTGTTATGCTTCACGTCTTAATGCTGCCGCTATTTCTGGTGGAACGGGCATGGAAATGGACGTTATCGCATCAGCTATCATCGGTGGAACATCAACTCTTGGTGGTGAAGGTACTATCATAGGCGCTATAATCGGCGCTCTTGTTATGGCAAGTCTCGATAATGGTATGTCACTGTATGGTCTGGGTTCATTCGAACAGTACCTGGTAAAAGGAACCGTTCTTCTGCTGGCTGTTTGGGTTGATATCGCAACCAGGAAGAAGGGCTGATCTTGTTACTTGATCATGCTTCGTTCACCTATAAGAAAAGCACGGTGCTGTAAAATTATTTTCTTGTCAGAATGCTGGTTTGTTTAATTAATTATCAGCGCTTGCCCAATTTTAATGTGAGAGTATTATTAGTATAATTATACGTGAAATAGACCTCCAATGGTCTGTTCCAAGCTCCCCTTAAGCAGAGAGAAGACCTATGTGGCGGATCTGTTCCATTCGTCCAGGGTCTTTTCTCGTTGGAGGTAATTATGTGTGGAAGGTATTATGTTGGAAGTGAAGAGGATCAACAGGAAATCAGAGAAATATTGACAGAGTTAAATCGCAGATATCACGACCGACCAGTGCTTAGCAAGCTGGGAAATGGTGAAATATTTCCAACACAATTCGCGCCTGTAATCATAAATGATCCTGACCAGCAGGAGGTAAGAGCTGCGATCATGAGCTGGGGGTTTCCCGCACTCGGCACGAAACGACAGAGTGTTATCAACGCCCGTTGTGAAACAGCCAATAGTAAGTCTATGTTTAAAAAGGCTGTTGAGCATGGTCGCCTGATCGTACCGGCTACCTCCTATTTTGAATGGCAGAAGCATGAGGATGGAAGTAAGACCAAGCAAAGGATAAGTCCGGCAAATGGCGAAATGCTGAGGATGGCTGGACTATGGCGTGTTTTTATTGATTCATCAGGCGAGAGGCTGATCAGCTTCGTGATCATTACCAGACCGGCATCTGCTGAGTTAGCTTATATTCATGACCGCATGCCGCTTATTCTCAATTCAGAGGAATCAGCAGCCTGGCTTGAGCATGCAGATATTGCCAGACAGTTCCTCGCAATGCCACCTGAACCAGATTTAGCGGCGATTGCTGTTATCTGAGCAAATTTATGATATTATGACAGACGGATGTCTAATTCAATTAGGACATCCGTTGTTTTTCATAAAATCAAGGAGTGTCAGGGTATGTCATCTAGGATCGAGAAGCTAAAGCAAGACATTCGACCACGTAAGATCATAAAAGAGCAGCGCTATCTACTGCTATCCTTTTTCATTCCGTTCTTCATATTATTGCTCGCTTATGCCACTCGTGGCATATTCCCGTTTGGCAATCGCAATCTGTTGACGATTGATCTTTATCATCAGTATGCGCCGTTCATTGCCGAGCTGCGCAGCAAGCTTCTGAGCTTCGAGGGAATTTTTTATAGCTGGAACGCCGGACTTGGCACAAACTTCTATGCTCTGTTCGCGTATTATCTGGCAAGTCCATTAAATTTTCTGACAGTTCTATTCCCGCCATCAGGTCTATCAGAGGCTATTTTGTTTCTGACATTGGTAAAAGTCGGCTTGTCTGGTGCCTGCTTCTACCTATTTATCAAAGGCACCTATAGCAGAAAAGGTCATTATGCCACGGCTTTTGCCATTATGTATGCTTTATCAGCCTATGTACTTTCATATTCGTGGAATATAATGTGGTTGGACGGCATCTATCTGTTGCCGTTGATTATGCTCGGTCTGGTAAGATTGCTAAGAGATGACCGTTACCTGCTGTATATGATAAGTCTTGCACTGATGATAGCCAGTAATTACTATATCGCGTTTTTTGTCTGCCTGTTCACAGTACTTTATTTTCCGGTTTTGCTGTTGCGTTATCAGTCGGTTCGCAGTTTCGTCAGCATGCTGCGCAAAATATTCCAGTTTGCGCTTTGCTCTCTGATGGCTGGAGGTCTGGCAAGTGTACTGCTTCTGCCGACCTATTTTTCACTTAAGCTGACCTCAGCTGCAGGTGATAAATTCCCGACGACTGTTACCCATTATTTTGACCTGTTTGACTATATCGGACAGCATTTGATGCTGCCGGCACCGACGATTCGCGATGGTATGCCCAACATGTATGCCGGGCTATTGGTCGTGATACTGCTGCCTATCTACTTCCTTTCTTCAAAAATAGCTCTGAGAGATAAAATTGGTCATATCATACTGATACTATTTATGATCCTTAGCTTCAATGTAAACATTTTGAATTTTATCTGGCATGGCATGCATTTCCCTAATCAGCTGCCATACAGAAACTCTTTTGTCTATATTTTCCTGTTATTGGCAATGATCTATCCTGTGACCTCCTGGATCCATGAGATCAAGGGTCGGTTTTTGGGATCTATCTGTCTTGGACTAATGATCATCACGTTACTTGGTCAGAAGCTGAATGATACTGAGCCGTCAATTCAAAGTATTTATGTCACTATTATTTTCCTGGTTATTTATGCCTCTGTGCTGACATTGGATAAGATTCGCAAGCTTAGCCGGCGCGATATGGCAAGAGCAGTCTTATTGTTGGTTACGGCTGAGCTTCTGGTAAATACTCTGCTTATGGTGCATGAGATCGATTCCAACGAGCATTATTCTTCGCGAGAAGGATATGCTAGTGGTAATCAGGTTAAGGAAATTCGCAGGGTAATAAAACGTATTGAGGAAGATGAGGATAGTCTGTTCTGGCGCATGGAGATACTGCAGCCGAGAACGACCAATGATCCCTATCTTTACGGCTACAAAGGGCTGTCTCTCTTCGCTTCGACCGCATCAGAGGCCCCGGTAAAAATGTTTGAGAATCTTGGATTCCATAGTAATGGAATCAATAGTTATAAGTATGAGGGTTCTACACTTGTTCTTGACTCTCTGTTTGGTGTCAAATATCTGATCCGCCGAGGCAGCACAACAACTGTAGATGAAAGAATGCGCGTTCTGATTGAAGAGAACGAGCATTTGCTGGCATATCATAATCCATATGCTCTCTCGCCAGGCATACTAGGAACTACTGCTCTGCAGACCTGGCGCAGCGCGCCCGGTAATCCACTTGAGGCTCAGAACAATTTAGTTCAGGCACTCGGAGGACTACCTGAGGTCATGATGTCAGTTGATCAACAGCAGGCCGCTCACGAAAATTTGACGCTCAATTTGTCTGGAACCAATACTTACCGTTATTCAAGAGCTGATGAAGGTCAGAAATCGACTGCCAGAATTAGGATCGTAAATGATGTAAGTCAGAACCTGTATATTTATTTGAAGGTAACCGCAAATCAGCCTGAAGAGGGATATGTCCTTGTTGACGGAGAGCGGATCAGCTTCAATGCAAGACGCTCTACAATGGTCGATCTTGGTTTCGTGGAAGCAGGAGCTAATATTGAATTTAATTTGAATTTTGGTACATCTGCACCTAAGGATGGTCAATTCGATTTCTTCAGCTACGCGCTTGACGAACAGGCTTTTGAACAGTCTATGGAGCTGATCTCCAGACGGTCGCTCAATGTCACGCATGTCACATCAAGAAAGCTCGAGGGCAAGATCACAGCAGATCGTGAGGGCGTATTATTGCTGACGATTCCATATGATCGTGGCTGGAGCGCACGCGTTGATGGCAAGCCTGTTGACATCTACGCGATAGATGATGGCTTGATGGCCCTTGATCTTACTGCCGGTGATCATGAGATCAAGCTCAAATACACTCCGCCATGGTTTAACCGTAGTCTTCTGATAAGTCTGGCATCCGCGATTCTGCTTCTGATCCTGTATCGTCTGCCATATGGTCCCGGCGGCAGGAGAAGATTTGGCTTACCGGTGATTTTTAAGGAATGGCAAATTATTGAGCCTGATAAGCAAGTCGAAGCGATCACACCGTGTAGGCCAGTTAATATTGCTGTAATTGAGGAAATAGGTGAAGAGGCGCTTCTAAGTGAGACTGTTGAAGAAGTAGGCAAGGAAGAAGACGAACAGTCTATCACCTAAGACTATCTATTAGGTATTGAAATATTACTATTTCTGCTATAATGATTAGCAGAGGACATAAGTATCTTGATCAACAATAAAAATTACTGGAGGTATTGATCATGGCAACAAAAGACTTTTATCGCTGTAGTATTTGTGGAAATATCGTAGGTATGATCGAAGATGGCGGTGGAGAGCTCGTCTGCTGCGGACAGCCGATGGACCTGCTTAAGGCTAATACGACTGATGCCGCAACAGAGAAGCATGTACCAGTATTGTCAAAAGAAGGAAACGTTCTGACTGTTAATGTCGGTAGTGTTGATCACCCGATGGCAGAAGAGCACTATATCCAGTGGATCTGTGTTGTACAGGGCAATTGCACCCAGCGTGCGGCACTTAAGCCAGGCGATGCGCCCAAGGCTGAGTTTGTCATTGGTGATGGTCCGGTTGTTGCATATGAGTATTGTAATCTGCACGGACTCTGGAAGGCTGAGCTGTAAGCACGATCACTTATAACGAATAGAGGCAGCCTGTTGTGGCTTGTCTAGATATTTGAAAAGGATGTTAAATAGATGGACTGTCGTGTAACAATTTACACGGCAGTCTATTTTTATTTGACAGACATATTGATGCTTGCTATAGTGTTCCTAATTAGAACGACTACTAATGATCAGATTAGGAGGAATTATATGCAGCTGATTGACAGATTGATGCAAATTGGTCTGAGCAGACATGAGGCAGAGCTTTATATTTTGCTGCATAGAGAGGGACCGATGACTGGCTACGAGGCCTCGAAGCTATCAGGGATATCACGTTCAAACGCATATCCAGCCTTGGCTTCACTGACGGAAAAAGGCGCCGCCTGGACAATCGCCGGTGATGTTCAGAAATATACAGCTGTTCCAGCTGCTGATTTTTGCAGCAGTAAACGTAGACAGTTCAATCAGACCATTGACTGGATCGAGCTGCATATGCCGGCCGTTCAACCGGCTGCTGAGCCATATATTACTATTACTGGCAGGGATAATATCATAGATCAGATCAAGAACCTGTTGACTGCAGCAGAGTTCAGAGTATATGCGGCGCTCGACAGAGTATTAGCCGATGAGCTGATGCCCGAGCTGATATCCGCGGCGTCGAGAGGTCTGAAGGTCGTTCTGATTGCTGATGTGGATAATCTGCCAGCAGGCATCAAGATGTATCGAAAAACGCGCGAAGCTGGACAGATCAGGCTGATTACCGATTCTTCGCAGGTGATGACTGGTGATATCAGCGGTGACAATGAACCGCTATGCCTATTTACACGTAATAGTACATTAGTAACCTTATTTAAGGAATCAATGATGAATGAAATTGCTCTGATCCGGCTGACTGATCAGGGAACAGATACAGAATTTGGAGGAGAATAGTAATATGACAGAATTATCCCACACTACAAGCTCCGGTTTTTTCGGCGAGCTGGATCCAACAGCTCTGATTGAGAAATATGGCAGTCCGCTCTACGTCTATAGCGAGGCTGTATTCCGTGAGCGTTGCCGCGAAATGCAGGGACTTATAACCGGCTCGCCTTTTACCGCTAATTATAGTATTAAGGCTAACAGCAATCTATTTCTGCTGAAGATCGCGAGGGAAGAAGGCATGTATGCTGACGCGATGTCACCTGGTGAGATAATAGTGCTTGAGAAGGCCGGATTTACATCAAGCCAGATTTTTTTCGTGCCGAACAATGTTGATGCCAGTGAGTTTAAATTTGCACTGGAACGTGATATTCTGATCAGCTGTGACTCACTTGATCAGGTAGAGCTGCTCGGGAGCGTCGCTCGTGGCTCTGATCTTGCTGTTAGAATTAATCCAGGAGTTGGTGCAGGACATCATGAGAAGGTCGTGACCGCCGGCAAGAAGACAAAATTCGGTATTGGTATGGATAAGATCGAAGATCTTAGGACTATTTTGGATCGTTATGATCTACATCTTGTCGGTATTAACCAGCATATCGGGTCGCTTTTTATGGAGCCGGAAGCCTATTTGGCAGCCGCTGGACATTTCTTGGAGCTGGCGGCTTCTTTTCCCGAGCTTAGGCTGATCGATTTTGGTGGTGGTTTCGGAATTCCTTATCATAAGCTTGCAGGACAAGCTCGTTTGGACCTGGTTAAACTGGGTCAAGAGTTATCAGTAATGGTCAAGGCTTTTGCCGAGGTGCATGGTGGTGAGATCTTGTTCAAAACCGAACCCGGACGTTATGTTTCGGCTGAGAGTGGTGTTTTGCTGGGTACGGTCACCGCGCTTAAGGAAAATGGCGGGACTGATTATGTTGGCACCGATATTGGTTTCAATGTTCTGGCGCGTCCAACCATGTATGATTCATGGCATGATATCGAGGTTTGGCGTGACGGTTCACCGGTCGCGGGCGAGCCGCAGACGCAGACAGTTGTCGGCAATATCTGCGAAAGCGGCGATATTCTGGCGCGCGATCGTGAGCTGCCCAGAGTTGAACGCGGCGATACGTTGGTCGTACTCGATGCCGGTGCCTATGGTTATTCGATGAGCTCTAATTATAACAACAGGCTGCGTCCTGCCGAGGTTCTGATCGATCTTGAGGGCAAGGACCGTCTAATTCGCAGACGCGATACCTATGAGGATCTTTTGCGGCAGTTTGATGTCTGATCTGGTTCAATCTGTTATAATCCATTGGTAAAAGACGACATGCTCGAATGAGTATTTATGTCGGCGTAATCAGGGGGATCAAAGCATGACGAAGAGATCTGACTATATCAGCTGGGATGAATATTTTATGGGTGTGGCCCTGCTGGCTGCCAGACGAAGCAAGGACCCAAGCACTCAGGTTGGTGCTTGTATTGTTAATAAGGAGAATAAGATATTATCAGTCGGATACAACGGTATGCCGATCGGCTGCAGTGATGATGAGTTTCCCTGGGAGCGCGAGGGAGATCCGCTTGAGACTAAATATCCTTATGTCTGCCATGCTGAGCTAAACGCTATCTTAAATAATGTTGGTTTCAATCTGGCTGGCTGCAAGATCTATGTGCCTCTCTTTCCATGTAATGAATGCAGCAAAGCAATTATTCAGTCTGGAATCAGAGAGGTCATATATATATCGGATAAATATGCAGCAACAGATTCGGTTAAGGCTTCTAAAAAAATGATGGATCATGCCGGTGTTAATTACCGGATACTATCAACAGATATTGAGGAGCTTAAGCTGTCCTATAGAACTGAAGACATCTGACTTGCCTGGCCTTCCTCACGCTATAATAAAGCTTTTCCTAAATAGATACTGACTTGACGAGACAGCCCGAATCGGGTTGTCTCTTTTTTGTCGGACAAATGTTCGATATCGCTTGACAATAGGTGCAGAAGCTGATAATATCGTCATAAGAACAATTGTTCGGTTTGGGTGAAAGCATACAGATGGAGGTTTTTATGCCGATAATTAATATACTGTTCTGGACGACTTTGGTTTTAGCTTCTATCGTTTTATGGAAGATATATGCATATATGGCTGCTGCTGAAGAAGAAGCTGAGCGCCAATATGAGCAATTGCTGATGGAAGAACATATGTGCGATATGCGTGCAAGACGCTCTGATGGCTCGCTTGTCAGAAATAATAATTATACTTATGCTGCCAACAGGAGACCTGCTCGAGTTCAGCATACTGACGGTAGATTGAGAACCGACAGATCAACACAAAGTACTAAATATCGCCAACCAAGGCATCGCAGGAGCCATCGCACTGTCGCTTAACTATTTTTGTGCAAATTGGCGTAACGATTGCGTTTGACTATTATCATCAATTCACTTAACTTATTCCTTGGAGCCTGTGATGCCGTGAGGCCTCTGCAGGCTCTTATTGAATAACTTGCCCTGCGACCGGACAAGCGACTGAATGGATGGTGAAATCATAATGAATAAGTCTGGTAAGAATATCAGAAAAATGATCGCGTTTGTTTTAATTGCTGCTGTGACGGCAGTTATGTTCTCGGCCTGTGCTGCTGGTACAGATACGACACAGACAACTACTGCCTCGCCTGTAACTCAGGAGAGCACAACTGAAATCACAACTAAGACGAGTGCTGAAGTGACCACTGAAACAACAGAGGAACCAGCTAAGACTCCTGAGAGTATCAGAGTTGCGGCCCTTAAGGGACCTACCGGTATGGGCATTGCTCATATGGTAAATGAGTATGACTCCGGGAATATTTCTCAGAGCTATGAGTTCAGCTTCGCTGGAGCGCCTGATGAACTGACAGCAGGACTGATCAGCGGACAACTTGATATAGCGGCATTGCCAACAAATGTCGCTTCAGTTCTCTACAATAAGACTGAAGGTGATATACAGCTTCTGGCAATCAACACATTAGGTGTTCTCTATGTTTTAGAAGCAGGAGACAGTATACAGAGCATCGAGGATCTTTCTGGCAAAACGATATTGGCTACAGGTCAGGGTGCTGTTCCTGAATTTGTCCTTGCTAAGCTGATCTCTGACAATAATGTTGACGCAGAGGTTTCTTTCAAGGCAGAGCATTCTGAGCTTGCTACACTGGCGGCATCAGGACAGGCTGATCTTGTTATGCTGCCTGAACCTTTCGTAACCACCGTACTTAATAAACGAGCAGATATGAGACGCGCTCTCGATCTTACTCAGGTGTGGAAAGATAATCAGAAGGCAAACGGTGGGGAAGGCGATCTGGCAATGGGCTGTCTTGCTGTCAGCAAATCATTTGCAGAGCAATACCCTGAGGCAGTTGCTGCTTTCCTGGCTGATTATAAAAAATCGACTGAATTCGCAAATGAAAATCCTGCAGATACTGGCGAGTTGGTAGCTAAATATGAGATAATGGCAGACGCAGGGCTGGCAGCCGCTGCGATACCAAATTGCTATATTACTATGATCGCAGGAGATGATATGAAGTCTGTTCTT
>CAZSLR010000009.1:9691-23637 GCA_964607635.1 uncultured Oscillospiraceae bacterium | reverse complement strand
CATTCGTATTACGATGCGAGTGGAATCAATTTCAATTGGTACAAACGCAATCAAACGGGGGTAAGGCGGAAGTCAAGGTGGCACTGCCTGGCCCCAAACGGGGGCAACCGCAGTCAAGGTGCCCCCAAACGGGGGCAACCGGGGGCAACCGCAGTCAAAGTGGCCCCAAACGGGGGCAACCGGGGGCGAAAGTGCCAGGTTGAATATCGGCCTAAAAACAGCGGAAACGCCTGTAATCAGGGGATTACAGGCGTTAATCTATGATATTTTAACCGGTACGTTTGTACCGGTTAAAAACCGCTAAGGGAAGCGCTGTAAGCACTGGTACCACTGCATCAGGACGGCTTTTGCCAGAATTTTCAAAGTGGCACAACCGCGTGCAACCTGGCACTGCCTGGCCCCAACCGGGGATAACCGCAGTCAAGGTGGCCCCCGTTGCAACAACTCCCTCCACACACCGCCCGCCCCCCACACACGTAAAAAGAGGTATCGCCTCCTTGATCGAAGACAATACCCCTCTAATGTTTTGTTATCCTTTATGATTTACCCTGTTGTTGTATCAGACTCTTATTTCTGACCGAGATTGTCAGCTCCGGCGATTGCTGCCTGAGCGGCTGCGAGTCTGGCGATCGGCACACGGAATGGTGAGCAGGATACATAGTTGAATCCAAGCTCGTGGCAGTATGCGATCGATGACGGATCACCGCCGTGCTCGCCGCAGATTCCGAGCTTAAGATCCTTTTTGACTGAGCGGCCGTCCTGGCTTGCGATTTTCATCAGCTTGCCAACGCCGACTAGGTCAAGACGGGCGGTTGGATCACTTTCGAAGATCTTATTCTGATAGTAAGCGTCGAGGATTTTGCCGGCGTCGTCACGTGACAGACCGTAGGTCATCTGTGTCAGATCATTTGTACCGAAGCTGAAGAAGTCAGCTTCCATAGCGATCTCGTCGGCAGTTAGTGCTGCGCGTGGGATCTCGATCATTGTACCGACATGGTATTCGAGTGCGACTCCGCTGTCAGCGATGATCTGATCGGCTGTCTTAACTACAACATTCTTGACAAACTTCAGTTCCTTAACATCACAGATCAGAGGGATCATGATTTCAGGAATGATGTTCTGGCCCTTCTTGTTGACTTCGATCGCGGCCTCGATAACTGCGCGGGTCTGCATCTCGGCGATTTCTGGATATGTGACAGCCAGACGGCAGCCACGGTGTCCCATCATCGGGTTGAGCTCATGCAGATCGTTGATAAGTGTCTTGAGGTCGTCTGCTGAGATCTTGAGCTCGTCTGCAAGGTGATTGATTTCGGCATCCTCATGTGGCAGGAACTCATGCAGCGGTGGATCGAGGAAACGAATGGTAACCGGGTAACCCTGCATAGTTTCGAACAGCCCGATGAAGTCTTCCTTCTGCATTGGCAGCAACTTCTCAAGAGCAGCGCGACGTGCTTCTACCGTTTTAGCTACGATCATCTGGCGGAAAGCGAAGATACGATCAGCTTCGAAGAACATGTGCTCTGTACGGCATAGTCCGATACCTTCTGCGCCCAGCTTAATAGCCATGGCGGCGTCGCGGACTGTGTCAGCATTTGTACGGATCTTGAGTGTGCGGACTTCGTCGGACCACTTCATGATGGTATCGAAATCGCCTGAGAGACTGGCCTCCTGTGTTTCAACGGCACCAGAATAAATTTTGCCGGTTGAACCATCAAGCGAGATCCAATCGCCTTCATTGAAACGCTTGCCATCAGCCGTGGTGAAATAGCCGTCTTTTTCACGGATAGAGAGCTCAGAACAGCCGGATACACAGCATTTACCCATACCGCGGGCAACAACTGCCGCATGTGATGTCATACCACCGCGTCCGGTCAGGATACCCTGTGAAACGTCCATACCCTGAATATCCTCAGGTGAGGTTTCGACACGAACCAGAATGACCTTCTCTCCTCTTTCGTTAGCCTCAGTTGCAGCTTTGGCATCGAAATAAACGCGTCCGGTTGCAGCACCGGGTGATGCCGGCAGGCCTTTGGCAATCGACTCCGCTGATTTTAGAGCTGCTGGTACAAAGGTAGGATGCAGTAGAGCATCGAGCTGCTTAGGATCGATCTTCAGCAGGGCTTCTTCCTTGGTAATCATGCCCTCTTCAACTAGATCAACAGCGATTTTCATAGCTGCGGCGGCTGTGCGCTTACCATTTCTGGTTTGCAGCATGAAGAGCTTGCCGCGCTCAATTGTAAACTCCATATCCTGCATATCACGGTAATGCTTCTCGAGCTTCTCAGCGAAATCAACGAACTGCTGATAGACATCAGGCATGACGTCCTTGAGCTGATCGATAGTCTGTGGTGTACGGATACCGGCAACTACGTCTTCGCCCTGAGCATTCATTAGGAACTCACCGTAGAGCTTGTTTTCGCCGGTGGATGGATTGCGGGTAAAAGCAACGCCGGTGCCGGATGTGTTGCCCATATTACCGTAAACCATCTCTTGGATATTTACAGCGGTACCCCAGCTGCCAGGGATATCATTCATACGACGGTAGACAATAGCACGCTCATTATTCCATGAACGGAAAACAGCCTTAACTGCTGCCATCAGCTGCTCACGAGGATCCTGCGGGAAGCTCTCGCCTTTTACCCGGGCATAAAGCGCCTTATAACGATCGACAACTTCTTTCATAGCTACGGCATCAAGATCTGTGTCCAGCTTCGCGCCACGGTCAGCCTTGACTGCGTCGAGCTCTTCCTCGAACAGATTTTTGCCGACTTCCATAACAACATCACCGAACATTGCGATAAATCGACGATAACTGTCATAGGCGAAACGTGGATTACCAGTTAATTTCACCAGGCCCTCAACAACTGTGTCATTCAGACCAAGATTCAGAATTGTATCCATCATGCCTGGCATTGATGCACGTGAACCGGAACGAACTGATACCAGATACGGATCATTAGGATCACCAAATTTCTTGCCGATCATGTCCTCGGCTTTTGCCAGTGTCTCGAAGATTTCTGCTTCGATTTCAGGAGCAATGGTCTCATTGTCATCATAATAACGAGTACAAGCCTCTGTTGTGATCGTGAAGCCCCTCGGTACCGGCAGGCCCAGGCCTGTCATCTCAGCCAGGTTAGCTCCCTTGCCGCCGAGAAGATTACGCATCGTCGCGTTTCCCTCAGAAAACATGTAAACATACTTGGTCATTTGCAATTCCTCCTTATTTGTGTAAATCCCTTATTTGAGGGATAGTTACCGGGTCTATATGCTGATAAACCGGCTGCCCTGAGGCGGCCGGCTCACAGTCTGATTAGAATGTGAACTTGTCGGCGAAGTATGCCTCAAGCTCATCGATAGCGATCCTGACCTGCTTCATGCTGTCACGTTCACGGATCGTCACACAGTTGTCCTCGAGCGAATCGAAGTCGAAGGTCAGACAATATGGTGTGCCGATCTCGTCCTGACGACGATAACGCTTGCCGATCGACTGACGATCATCGAACTCACAATTGAACATCTTGCTTAGCTTATGGTAGATCGGCGTCGCGGCCTCAGACAGCTTAGCTGAAAGCGGCAGAACGGCGACTTTTACCGGGGCCAGAACAGGCGAGAAGCGCAGAACAGTACGGACATCACCGGGCGCGATCTCTTCTTCATCATAGGCTCCGCAGAGGAAGGCCAGTGTTACGCGGTCAGCACCGAGTGATGGCTCGACAACATAAGGCACATACTTCTCATTAGTAGCCGGATCGAAATAGGAGAGGTCCTCCTTGGCATGCTCGATATGCTGCTTGAGATCGTAATCTGTGCGGTCAGCGATACCCCAGAGCTCGCCCCAGCCGAACGGAAACAGGAACTCAAAATCGGTCGTGGCCTTGGAATAGAAGGATAATTCCTCCGGACCATGGTCACGTAATCTCAGCTCATCCTGCTTAAGTCCGAGATCGAGCAGCCACTGATAGCAGAAGCTGCGCCAGTAATCAAACCATTCCAGATCCGTACCGGGCTCACAGAAGAACTCAAGCTCCATCTGCTCAAACTCACGGGTACGGAAGGTGAAGTTGCCGGGTGTGATCTCATTACGGAAGCTCTTACCAATCTGGCAGATGCCGAACGGAATCTTCTTCCTGGTCGTTCTCTGGACATTTTTGAAATTAACGAAAATGCCCTGAGCAGTCTCTGGTCTCAGGTAGAGCTCAGCCTTGCTGTCCTCTGTTACACCCTGAAAAGTCTTGAACATCAGGTTAAACTTGCGGACATCAGTGAAATCGTGGCCGCCACATGATGAGCAAGGAATGTTCTTCTCTTTGATATAAGCGACTAGCTGATCATTGTCCCAGCCATCAACAGCGACCTCTTCGAGGCCCTGCTCCTTGTTGAAATTCTCGATCAGCTGATCAGCACGATGTCTGCTTTTGCACTGTTTACAGTCGATCAGAGGATCACTGAAGCCGCCGACATGTCCTGAAGCGACCCAGGCCTGCGGATTCATCAGGATCGCGCAGTCAACACCAACATTATGAGGATTCTCGCGCACGAATTTCTGCCACCAGGCAGCCTTGACATTGTTCTTCAGCTCAACACCGAGCGGTCCATAGTCCCATGAATTGGCAAGTCCGCCGTAAATTTCCGAGCCCGGGTAAACGAAGCCGCGGTTTTTCGCCAGTGCTACTACCTTCTCCATGGTTTTGTCGGTTGGATTCATTCTTCTGTGTCCTCCGCTTCCTGATCGATATTCTGTTTGATATACTCAGTTGCTTCAACCGGCGGAGCCAGCTTGAATGGGAATGCATCACCGGCATCAGGCAGATTCACTTTGATGTCAGCTGATGAAGCAGCATCTGCCTCATCATTAGCAGTATCGTCATCATCTGACTGATCATCATCCGACGCTTCATAATCTACAGGCTGAATGTTCATGAGTGCCTCGCCGATCAGAGCCGCGTCATCAGCATCCGGAGCCGGCTGAGCGCTGGCTACCTTATCGAGCTCGTCTCTGATAGCATCAGCGGTATTGGCCTGCTCTAATGCGGCCTGAGCAGCCAGGCGTGCGGCCTCGATCTCAGGTCTCAGCGGAATATATGGTGTTACATGTCCTTTTACACAAGCGATCTTGTCAGCGCCCAGCTCCTCGCAGGCGACGGTAACCAGATTCGGTGTATCAGACTGAGTCATCGGCAAAGCGCCGTTGACCAGCTGTCTTGCTCTTTTGGCCACGAGTATTGCCAGAACATAGCGATTTTCTACTTTTGGCAACAGTTTCTCCATTGGTGGTTTTACCAGCATCAGGGGTTCCTCCTTTTATTTTGACATGATAAGCTTTTCAACACCTGCCATGCGCTCATAGCGGCAGCGCTCCGCTTCGGCAATCGACAGAATTTTGCGCGCTGTGATCTGGATATCATCGTTTACTACAACATATTGAAACAGCCTGGCCTTCTTGATTTCATCTCTGGCCTTCTGCAGTCTCTTTTCTACAACCTCCTGAGCCTCAGTTCCGCGTTTTGTCAACCTTCTTCTCAACTCGGTAAAAGACGGGGGCAGCAGGAACAGTGTTATGGCGTCCGGAAAATTTTCCATGACCGCCAGCGAACCGGGTACGGTCACATCCATGACCACATCTCTTCCCTGTTCAGTCGCTTCGATCAGTGGCTTGCGTGGTGTTCCATAGTAATTGCCGCAATAGCAGTCATGCTCGAGGATCTCACCTTGAGCCATCATGTGCTCAAACTCCTCTGGTGTACGGAAATAATAATGGATACCGTCCATCTCGCCCGGACGCGGTTGACGTGTGGTCACCGATATCGAATGGATGATCGATGGAGTTATTTTACGCAGCTCGGCAATAATCGTACCCTTACCGACGCCGGAAGGACCGGAAACACAGAAAACCAGCCCCTTCGGTTTGAAATCACTCATATCTGGTCCTCCTCCTGCAGTGCTGCCTCCAACTCTTCAACTGTCAAAGCTGACAGTATCAGGTGTTCACTATCCATGACGAAAACCGCTCTTGTCTTACGGCCTGAGGTCGCGTCGATCAGCATACCGCGGTCACGCGCGTCCTGGACCAGCCGTTTAACCGGAGAAGACTCCGGACCGACCAGCGCTACGATACGCCCGACCGATATAAGGTTGCCGAAACCAATTTTCAAAAAGGTAGAATCAGTCATCAGGTCATCCTTTACTCAATATTCTGGATCTGCTCACGTATCTTCTCAAGCTCACTCTTCATCGTCACGACCAGTCGTGTCAGTTCCAGGTCGTTAGCCTTCGAACCGATCGTATTTACCTCACGATTGATCTCCTGTACCAGGAAATCGAGCTTCTTGCCGACCGGTACCTTCTCCTGCAGCATTTCTCGCAGCTGCACGAAATGGCTGTCTAATCTGACAAGCTCCTCATCAACCGAGCAACGATCCGCGTAGATCGCTACCTCAGCGGCCAGACGCTGTTCATCGTAAAACTCGCGGCCCTTGTCATCCAGGATCTCCTGCATGCGCTGCTGCAGTCTCTGCTTATAATCAACAGGCACAGTCGGCGCACGTTCCGCGACACGACCACGCAGCTCGGTCAATTCCTTGAGCTTAAGCTCGATATCACGTACCAGCTTGTCACCTTCAGTCCTGCGCATCTCGCACATTTTGTCGAGGGCCAGCTCGAGCGCATCAGACAGCAGTGACCAGATCTCCTCTTCGTCGATCTGAGCTGCTTCAACACGTAAAACATCATTGAAACGCCCGATCACAGCGGCCGTCAAGCCATCCGGCACAGCAGAAACCTCAGATATCTCGCGAAAAGCCTTAGCGTAGGCTTTTGCCAGGCCTGTATCTGCTCTGACCTGGACCGCGTCCGCTCGATTATCCTCATAATTAATGAAAATATCGATCTTGCCACGGGCTAGTCTGGCGCTCACTGACTCTCTGACTCTATTCTCAAGAGCGGCCAGTAAACGGGGCTGTCTGACCTGAATATCGCAATACCGATTGTTGACTGATCTCATCTCGACGGTTATACGGCGCTCGTCTCGATAAGACTCACCGCGGCCGAAGCCGGTCATACTGTAAGCCATTCATATACCTCATCAATCTAGTTCAAATCGTGCATTTGATTATATACCATACACGAAAACAACGCAACTGTCGGATACGCCTGTATCCTTATAGCCTCAGCGGTTTGAAGCCAATTTGATCTGCGGATGCAAGCCAGTATTTTATGCCTTCCAGCTCCTTGCCAGCCAATGCCAGAGGCGAGCCTGAGGCATGAATATGACCATAACAGCAAATATCTGTATCATACTCCTGCATCAGGTCTGTAAGAACAGATCCGGCAAGTGTCCTTGTCAGCGGCGGATAATGCAGACAGACGATCAAACGCTGCTGTGGCTTCCTGATCGCGGCTGCCGCTTCCAGTGATAATTTGAGTCGGCCGGTCTCGCGCGCCAGTATCTTCTCATCGGCCGCTGTGAACTCGCTGTCATCAGGCAGGATCCAGCCGCGCGTGGCACAGATCAAATCATCTTCGATTTCGACCGCGTTATTTCGCAGGAAACCGATCGAGTCCAGCTCATGACGCTGGCAGAACTGCTCCATCTTACGCAGCGAGGTCCACCAGTAATCATGATTGCCGCGCGACAGCAGCTTGCGGCCGGGCAGAGCATGGAGAAACTGCAGATCCGGTAGTGCTTCGATCAGATGCATGCCCCAGGAAATATCGCCAGGAATTATCACAGTATCATCATCACTGATCAGCTCCAGCCAGGACTGGCGCAGCTTATCGTCGTGGTCCTGCCAATGCGGGCCAAAAATATGCATAGGCTTATTTACACCAAGAGACAGGTGCGGATCCGCTATCACAAATAAGCTCATTGCTCCTGCCTCCTGTCACGTGCGAAATGCTCGAATACAGCCAGAGCAGCTTGCTTACCGAGTCCTTTTACCTGCTCAAGCTCCTCGAGAGTTGCCTGACTGACGGCTTTGATACTGCTGAAATGCTGCAGCAGCAAACGGCGCTTGGCCGGTCCAACACCGGCGATACTCTCCAGCGAGAAGCGCGTATGGCGCTTTTTAGATAGCTTGCGCTGATAGCCAAGCGCGAAGCGATGAGCCTCATCCTGAACGGCTGTAAGCAGACGCAGCAGCCCCATGGCTGTTGCCTGCTCATCTGCGTTTTGCTCAGCGGCCTGTTCAGCTACGCGCCAGAGCTGTTCATCCTCAGCCTGGTATTCGACCGGCAGCTTAGGATCTCTCTCTGCAGAGACGCTGTCAGCACTGATCTCAGAAGCTGCTGCCAGCTGACGTCCGCGGCTTCTGACTCGTCCCTCAGTGCTCCTCAGCAGTCTGACCAAGCCCGCCAGCTCGAGGATCTCTCCGCCCGGCAGAGCAAGACCACGCGTACGATGGCGCTCGTCTTTTACCATACCTGCTATCGGTATATCGATTCCCAGCTCACTTAGCAGCTGAACGGCCATGTTGACATGACCGATGCCGCCGTCAACCAGGATCAGGTCGGGACGCGAACCGAACTTTTCATCATCCAATCGGGCCAGACGCCGGCTCAGTACCTCACGCATAGCCTGATAATCATCCTGATACTCCTGACGGTCGATCTTATATAATCTGTATTGCTGCCTAGCAGGCCGGCCATCGACGAAAACGACCATACTGCCAGCCATATCGTCGCGGCCTATATTGGAAATATCGAAGGCCTCCAGACGATGCAGCGACTTACCACCGGCAGCACGCTCGGATAACAGCCGAATCGATTCCTGCAGCGCAGTCTGACCTGAACCGCCTAGCAGCGTATGACGCTGCAGCGCTTCCTTGGCATTGGCGGCCGCCATATCGAGCAGATGTTTCTTAGCACCGCGCTGTGGCTGCAGCAGCTGTACACGACCGCCGCGTAAATCATTAAGATATTCAGCCAGAGCCTGTTCCTCGGAGAGATCAGCCGGCAACAGTATGCTGCGCGGTATTAGAGCGGCCTCCGGATAATGCTGGCTCAGGAAGGCTGACAGCAGCTCATCATCCTGATTGCTCTCGTCTGGCAGGAAGAACGATGACGCACCGATAATTCTGCCCTCACGAACCTCAAGCTTCTGCAGACAGACCTCGGTACCATTTCTGGCGATACCTATAATATCGGCGTCATCGTCATTGACCTTAACTGCCTTCTGACGTTCCATCAGCTTCTCAAGCGCCTGGATACGATCACGATAGATCGCGGCCTGCTCGAAATCAAGACGCTCGGAGGCACTGTTCATTTTCTGCTTAAGCTCCTCCATGATCGCTGAATAACGACCCTCAAGGAAGCTGCAGATATCCTCCATTACCGCGCGATAAGCCTCGACCGGCACATCACCCTTACAAGGACCGACGCAGCGGCCGATATAATAATTCAGGCAGGGACGCTCCTTGCCGACATCACGCGGCAGAACACGCTTACAGGTTTTTGTAGGGAAAATATGTCGCAGCGCATCAAGCGCGCGGAAGAGATCTCCAGCAAGATAAGGACCGAAATAACGCGCGCCCTCCTTACGGTCGCTGCCGACACGGAAGGCTTTTAACAGGCGCGGATAGGGCTCATTCATCGTCACTCTGATATACGGGAAGCCCTTGTCATCGCGCAGCAGAATATTATAGCGCGGCTGATGCTGCTTGATCAGGTTCGACTCCAGAATCAGCGCTTCAAGCTCATTCTCACAGACTACATAGCTAAAATCCGCGATATGACTGATCATGGCCAGAACCTTGGCGTTGCCCTGCGGATTTGGCGAAAAATAACTGCGCAGACGATTTCTCAGCTGCACAGCTTTGCCGACATATATAATAGAACCCGCTGCATCCTTCATCAGGTATACACCCGGGTCCAATGGTACTAAATCAAGTCTGGCGTCAAACGGATTCTCAGTCAAAGCTCAGGCCTTTCCTCATCAAAATCACGACCTATACAGTCGATACTTAATGTCAGTCAGCAGTCATGAAAATCAAATCAAGAGACGAGGATCAAAATTCCGGCTTCTCGAGATAGCTGATGATCGAATCAAGAGCTTCAGTTTCATCGTTGCCCTCAGCGGTCACAGTAAGCTCTGTTTTATTCTCAATACCTAGAGACATGACACCAAGAAGGCTCTTGGCGTTCGCACGACGCTCACCCTTGGCCAGCCAGATGCTCGAGCGGAAGGTAGAAGCTTTCTGAATCAGAACCGCAACGGCCTTCATATGCAAAGCTTCTTCACAGTTAAAAGTCACAGTTTTTGTAACCATTTTTATCCTCCCAGATTCGCGGAACTAATTGTTAACAGTCAGGTTTAGTATAGTGTTAACGGTCGCTTTTTGTCAATATGCGGTAAAAGACAGCATCTATCATGTTAATTTGCACAATATTTGAAAACAATCAATTAATATTTTTTAGCATAATGATGGCATTCTCATTATTATCGGCGTAATAGTTACGTCTGAGCCCAACTTCGACGAAGCCATGTCGATTATAGAGCGCCCTCGCGGCTAGATTTCCCTCCCTGACCTCTAGCGTTAAACACCTCAGCTGCTCAATCTCAGCCTGTCGAATCAGCTCCTGCAGCAACCCTGCCGCCAGACCTCGGCGACGCCATTCAGGTGCGACCGCGACATTCATGATCTCTCCCTCATCCAGCACGCGCCAATAGCCGCCGTAGCCGACAAGCTTGCCCTCAAATTCCCAAGCAAGATAGAAGGCCTTCTCAAGATCAGCCAGATCAGCAGCGAAGGATGCCTCCGACCAGGGTATCGCGAAACACTTCAGATCAAGCTCAGCCAGCATCTGACTGTCAGAAGCGATAGCTCTTCGCAGTACAGGTTGACACGGCTCGCTCATTTACCCTGATCCCGCATACGCTCGGCCTGTGAAGGTGAGAGATACTCAGGCATCAGCGCCTGCGGCAAGCTCACCGCACCGTCAAGATAAGCCTCAAGCCCCAGCTGGGCCGCCGCATAGGCACTGATGCATCGTCCAGACCCGGCAGAAGCGACCAGTCGTCCGCCGGACTCACGCAGCCGCGACAACTCCTTAATCACGATATCCTGCCCATCACCGGCAAAATAAACATCAGTACCCTTTGTGAAATTGGCCGCAGCCTCATCAACAGATGAACCTGCATCTGCAAACTCGAATATCTCCGCCGCCAGCTCAGCCGCCACACGGTTTCCGGCCGCGATCACAGCCTCAGCCCGCCCCCCCACGATCCGCCAGAGACCGCCGAACACACGACCACGCCTGGCATCGACAGCCGGACAAACCAGCGCGCCCTCGATGCCTCGATACTCATAAATCAGAGTTTCCAGTGAACAGACACCGACAGCCGGCCGCTCAGCCGCATAGGCCATCGCCTTGACACTGCTGACACCGATCCTGATCCCGGTAAAAGACCCCGGCCCGATCGTGCTCACGAACAGATCAATATCACGCACAGTCAGCTCGCAGGCAGCCAGCAGCTGCTCCAGCATCGGCATCTGCGTCACTGAGTGATTATAGCCCTGCTGCAGCGTAAGCTCAGCGATCAGCCTATCATCCTCGCACAACGCCAGAGACAGGCTTTTGCCAGAAGTATCAACAGCCAGAATCTTCATAAAACCTCTCCTTCAGAGCCAGCAGCCGCTCAGGACAGCCCGGCCAGCTCAGACAGAATCGGCGCTGTTCGGGCCTCGCCGGATCAGTCTGCAGCAGCCTTATATACAATGTATGCTCAGGCAGAGCCGGCGCGATCAGGTCTCCCCATTCGATTACGGCCAGACCACCCATACTCAAATACTCATCGAAACCATTATCGTAGAAGCTATCGGCATCTGCAAGACGATAAGCGTCAAAATGGAAGAGCGACAGGCGCCCGCCACTGACGCGATCAGCGATATGCTCCACCAATATGGTAAAAGTCGGCGACGTCACATGCCCTGCAAGTCCGAGGCCGGCCGCGATACCACGGGTCAGCGCGGTCTTGCCGGCACCGAGATCGCCATCAAGGCTGATCACGTCATCCGGTTGTGCCAGCTCACCCAGCAAACGACCGAAATCCTCCGTCTGCTCAGGACTCTCACTGAGCCATTCCCATTCAGCCATAAAACTGCCTCACATTCTCATCTTCGAAACCCCAGTCTGTCATAGAACGGCCTCGCCCTCGATCCATACACGCTGAACATGACTGCGGAAATCAAAAGGATGACTATCCAGCAGCACCAGATCAGCAATATAGCCCGGTTGAATCAGTCCTCTGCTCTCACCGGCATCACATAATCTGGCAGCCACCGAGGTGATAGCCTTAAGCGCAAGCTCCTCCGACATACCGGCCCGTACAGCCAGCGCGGCACTTACCGGCAGATACTGAATCGGTATCACCGGGTGATCGGTCATGATCGCCACCGGCAGCCCGGCAGCAGACAGGACAGCCGGATTATGCAGCTCAGCCCGCTTAAGCTCGGGCTTGCTGCGGTCAGTCAACAACGGACCGGTAATAATGCCCTCAAGCTTGCCCCTACCCTTGCGCCCGGTACCAGCCAGAGGATCATTCTGCCCGCGCTCATAGGCCTCCTTGAGCAGATCAACGATCAGCCAGCCATCTGTACAATGATCGATCGTATAACGCAGACCGAACTCATCGGCAACACGCATCGCAGTCAAAATATCGTCGGATCGATGCGCGTGAAACTTCAGAATCAACTCACCGCTCAAAACCGGCAACAACGCCTCCCAGCGCGAATCCGGCTCATGCTCACGCGGCTTATCACGACGCGCGGCAGCATACCAGGCAGCCCGCGCCAGCGCATCACGCAGGACCGAGGCATTCGCCATTCTTGTTGTCGGCATACGGTCCTTACCGTGACCATGACAACGCTTAGGATTTTCACCAAGCGCGGCTTTCATCGCCGAATGCTGGTTGATCACCATCTCGTCAATAAAACGGCCGCTCGTCCTGACCAGCGCGAAGCGACCGGACAAAACATTGGCACTGCCGGGACCAGTATTGGCCGAGGTGATACCACCGGCAACGGCCTCACTGAAGCAGCGGTCCTCGTGGAAGATCCCATCGATCGCGCGCATCTGCGGCGTCACAGGATCTGTATCCTCATTGCCGTCATCGCCCTCCTGTACCAGACCATCGTCAAACAATCCGATATGACAGTGAGCATCGATCATACCCGGCATCAGCCAGCTATCAGAACCGTTTATAATCTCCCAGCCGGCACCATCGGTGCAGCCATCAGCACCGACTTCAGCACTCGACAGAGCCGCCTCACGATCAGCGCCGCAATAGAGAATTCCCTCCGGCCCGAAGGCTACAAAACCGCTATCACGAAACCTGCAATCATTATCCAGATAACGAACATTTTCAATAAGTACCGGCATCTTCTGCCACCCCCTCTTTGAAAAAACCGGACCAAGGCAGTCTGCCCTGATCCGGTCTGAAAGATTGATTGTATGAATGCACCAGGCAGATCAACGTTTTGAGAACTGTGATGCTTTTCTAGCCTTCTTGAGACCGTATTGAGCAGATATTGCGCTCGGAACGCCTTGATTTTACTGGCTTTGCGAGCTTTTCGAAAATTGGTGCCCCACCACTTAACTACTGTCTTTTTTTCTACTTGTCCTTCTGCTTCTTACTCTTCACGGCCTAATCATCGGTTTTCAATGCGCCGTTCACGACAGCAGAAAGCTCTTCGGGCTTATTATACTTGGCCTTTGCATAGATGTCCATAGTTACTTTACTGTTCTCGTGACCGGCAAGGTATTGGACCGTTTTAGGATCCACTCCGGCATAGATCAGGTTCGTAATGATCTTATAAGCGTACTGGGGCTGATGTTTGAGGCCTGCATCTCCAGCCATTTCTCACATTATTCTTCAACCTTGGGATTAAAACGTGCCACTTTCGTTTTTTCGATCTCTCTTTGTGCAGAGAGTACTTTTGCGGTAAGTTCCT
>CAZSLR010000009.1:7875-9591 GCA_964607635.1 uncultured Oscillospiraceae bacterium | reverse complement strand
TACCCGATTGGATGGAAAAGTATTGCCGTTGAGAACTTGCGTAATTTATTATGCAAGTTCTCAACGAACATCTTGACTTTGAGGTAAGGGATCTGTATAATCTCATTGAGAAGTGGAATGATATATTAGCCAACTTCTCAACGGGGGGCGTATTATGGAAATCAAACGAGACCTATATCTGAAAAAGCTGATCTCTTTTATGTGGGATGGTCAGGTCAAAGTGATTACCGGAATTCGGCGCTGCGGAAAATCCTATCTGCTGCGCACGATCTTCAGAAACTATCTGCTTGAACAGGGCGTTTCAGAGGATCATATCCTCACCTATGAACTGGATCTTGCCAAAGATATCCGTTTAAGAAATCCTCTTGAACTTGCAAAGGTCGTACGTGAGCAGGTTGAGGGAAAGGCGGATCAGTATTATCTGTTTGTTGATGAGATACAGATGTCAGATGAGGTCCCGAATCCATATAATCCAAACGGAAAAGCCATTACCTTCTACGATGCGCTGAATGACCTGAAATCTCTTTCGAATCTGGATATCTACGTGACCGGCAGCAATTCACGCATGCTTTCGAGCGACATCCTTACTGAGTTCAGAGGTCGAAGTGATGAGATCCGTGTTCATCCGCTGAGCTTTGCAGAGTACTATGCTTATATCGGAGGAGATAAGGCAGAAGCCTTTGACAATTATGCCTTTTATGGAGGCCTGCCGCTGATCCTTTCAAGACCGGATGATACTGCAAAGATGAATTACCTTAAGACCCTCTTTTCTGAGGTATACCTTAAGGACATCGTAGAGCGAAAGAAAATCAAACGGGAAGATGTGCTGTCTGCCACTCTGGACCTTCTGTGCTCCTCTATCGGATCTCTCACCAATCCGAACAATATCGCAAGCTCTTTAAACTCCAGACAAAGACTAAATGGAGAAAATACCGTCGCTCCCAATACGGTAAAGGCCTATATCGGCCATTTGGCAGATGCCTATCTGTTTGAAGAATGCCGGCGTTATGATGTGAAGGGAAAAGATTATTTCGACTATCCGAACAAGTACTACTGCGATGACCTGGGCCTCAGAAACGCCCGTATAGGATTCCGCCAGCAGGAAATGACCCATATCATGGAGAACATCATCTATAATGATCTGCGCATCCGTGGCTGCGAAGTTGATATCGGCATCGTATACGGAACCGAAAAGAACAGATCCGGCCAGACGGTTCAGGTACCCAGGGAAATCGACTTTATCGCTACCCGCGGCGGAAGGAAGACTTATATTCAGTCCGCATACGCACTTCCAACGGAAGAAAAAGCTATCACTGAAAACAGGCCCTTCGCGTTAACCGGAGATTCCTTCCCGAAGATCATCGTGCGCCATGACATCCGCAAGCGGTGGTATGACGATAATGGTATTCTGAATATTGGAATTCTGGATTTTTTACTGGACGATAGAATCATCTAAACACGAAACAAGATTCCTTGGAGTCAATAAACTCCAGGGGATCTTTCATTTCACAGCCCCTGAGTGATCAGTGTGAGCTGTGAGATTACTGACAACAGCTGTGTTCTGGTCATTTCCTTGTCAATGCTCTTTCCCATCAGCAGATAATCTGTACTTACCTGAAGCGTGACTGACAGCACCGGGAGGAGATCAATTGAGCATGCCGTAACACCTCGCTCTATGCGGCTTATATGCAGCTTCTCCACTCCAACCATTTCCGC
>CAZSLR010000009.1:0-7775 GCA_964607635.1 uncultured Oscillospiraceae bacterium | reverse complement strand
ACCGCTGGCATATGTATCCTCAGCCCTTAATGCATATCAGGCCTTCGATATTTTGTTTGTATGTATTTGCCGGGGAATCAGGGCAAAAGAATGGCACACCCACAAGAAAGAGCCCGGAAATGGCGTATTTCCGGGCTTTTTCGATGATCTCTTGATCTCGATTATCTCTTTGAGAACTGTGATGCTTTTCTGGCCTTCTTGAGACCGTATTTCTTTCTTTCCTTCATTCTGGAATCACGTGTCAGGAAGCCAGCCTTCTTGAGAGTAGCCTTGTAAGCCTCCTCATCAGCCTGAACCATTGCGCGTGAGAGACCATGACGGATAGCACCGGCCTGACCAGACAGTCCGCCGCCGATAACCTTACAGATGATGTCGAACTTCTCGACTGAATCTGTAGCGACCAGGGGCTGTCTAACGATCAGCTTGAGTGTCTCCATACCGAAGTACTCATCCATAGTCTTGCCATTGATCTTGATTTCACCCTTACCAGGATAGATACGTACGGCAGCAACAGCGTTTTTACGACGGCCTGTACCGTAGAAATAAGTTTTAGATGCTTTTTTAGCAGTCATATCAGGTTATATCCTCCCTTCAATCAGAACGTGAGCTTCTCAGGCTTCTGTGCCTCGTGCCCATGCTCAGGACCGGCATAAACCTTCAGCTTCTTGTACATGGCGCGGCCCAGCGCGTTCTTCGGCAACATACCCTTGACGGCCAGCTCAACTACCTTCTCAGGATTGCGCTGCATCAGATTGCGATATGTTCTCTCCTTGAGACCACCTGGATACTGTGTGTGATAACGATACATCTTCTGATCAAGCTTGTTGCCCGTAAGGACGATCTTGTCAGCGTTGATAACGATAACATTATCGCCTGTATCAACAAAAGGTGTATACTCAGGCTTGTGTTTTCCTCTGAGGACTCTAGCGATCTCAGTAGCCATACGGCCAAGAACCATGCCCTCAGCGTCGACGACGTACCATTTTCTCTGAACCTCAGCAGCTTTTGCTACATAAGTACTCATCTTGCTTCCCTCCATAATAGATCTAACTTTAAAATATCGGCAGACCAGATCTCTGCTCCAGGTCATATGATCGAATCGCCGGAACGGACTCTTAAGTCAAACGCTACTTCATTCTAATGACGTCCCACCATTATGTCAAGCACAAATTTAAAATAGCAGACTGATTCTGTCATATTCTCTCATTTTCTCGTTTTTTCTCGCTTATCCACCTCACATACACTGGCAAAAGTCGAGTCTCGACTGTTTATCCTTTGCCATCCATGTGGTACAATACCAAGCTGTATATCTTTGCAGAAAACGAGGCAGTCATCATGTTTAACGTCAGATTGGAAACCATACGTGAACGAAGCACCAACGGCCCTACATATATGAAGGGACGAAGCTACTTCAAAAACAGCCAGGTTACACATATAGAATTCGACCGCGAACGCCACACTATCCAGGCTCTGGTAGCCGGCACACAGAACTACCATGTACGAGTGATCCTGACCGCGGCAGGCGATGTCCATGACGCGACCTGCACCTGCAGCGCCTTCACCTCCTATTGGGGCTACTGTCGCCATATCGTCGCCGTACTGCTTTACAGCCACGAAAATTACGGAACCAGTTCCGGCCATGCCAAACGCAATAAGCGCAGGCTGACCTCAGCACCAGCAGACGCTGAGCTGGCAAGCAGAAACACAACCGGGGCCAACAACATAGCATCAGCTGCAGACACAGCTCCGACGCAGGACACTCAGACTGATAAAGAAGCTGAACCGGTACAAGCAACCGAAAACCAACGCAAGATCCGCGCTAAATCACGTGAGTTCAAGCAACAGCTTGACCGCGTGGTACATTTACACAGCAATCAGCAACGACGTCAGCTGCGCCTGAAGGTCATGCTGCACGCAGCTCCCTCCACCAGCTCATTGCCCTGGCTGGCTTTTGCCATTGGCGAGGACAAGCTCCTGCCGGTGACAAATGTCGAACAGTTCGCTGAGGCACTGGCGCTCAGACTGCCGCTCGAGATCGATCGCGGTCTGACCTATGACCCTGCTCAGCACACTTTCTCAGCCAGCGATCAAATGCTGATTGACCTGATCGTGGAGGCCTTTGAAAATGATTACAAGGCAGTATTTGCCACCTCCCACACAGCCGGTCGTGACAAATGTCTGATTCTCAACGCCAGCCGCTTCGCTCGCTTCCTCCGCCTGGCGCCGCGCCTGTCAGACGTCGTCTGGCAATCGGCAAAAGGCGACGAGCTCAGGCCGCTGCGTGTGGCGCAGGATGACCTGCCGCTCAAGCTAAGTCTAACCGAGGAGCCTGACAGCAGCTATCTGCGGCTCAGCATCAGCTGCGGCCAGAAAATGCAGCAGATCACAGCATCACGTAACGTCTTCCTGGTAGATGAGATATTCTATCTGCCGCCACGTGAGCATATAGCCCTGATTGAACCCTTCCTGGCGGCATATCAGGCGCCTGGGTCGCAGAAGATACTGTTAAACTCCTCCGAGGCCGGCGATCTGATCGGTCAGATGATGCCTCTGATCGAGGGCTTCTGCCAGCTTGAAATGACTGATGATATCCGCGGCCGCATAATTCGAGAGAAGCTCTTGATCTCAGCCGCTCTTGATCTCAGTAACAAGGGGATACGCGCCGACATCAGCTACAAATACGGCGATGTCACCATCTCGCCTTATCGTCAGGAGGCTGTGGCCAGCGATCAGCTGATCATCCGCGACTATGAGCGCGAGCAGCGTTTCGAGGAATTGACCGAACAACTCGGTTTCCGTCAGCGTGGTCAGCATCTGCTCCTGGACAATAATCAGCAGATATTTGAGTATTTCGATCATGGACGACTGCAGCTCAGGCAGCAGTCAAGAATCCGTGAGAGTGAGGCTCTGGCACGTATTGAAGTGATCGAGCCGCCGCATATCCGTTTCGATCTCTCGATGGAGAACGAGACCGGCTCGCTGCTGCTAAACGCCGACTGGGATACTATAGGCCAGAACGAGCTGTCGGCCTATCAACAGGCGCTGATCGATGGCAGGATCTGGTATCAATCGGCGGATGGAAATTTTCGCAAGGTCGATCTAAACATGCGTAAGGAGCTGCTTAAGCTCTATCGCCTGCTTGATTCCTGGGAGCTGACCGAGAAAACAGCTACAGAGAAAAACATCGTTCTGCCACGCTTCCGTGCGCTGGCGCTGTCGCGTATTCAGGCCGATTTCATGCGTATCGATGAAACTGTTCACGATATGGTCTCACATCTGACCGATCCGGCCAGACTGAGCTTCCGCATGCCGTCCGGCATCAAGGCAGCACTGCGTCCTTATCAGCGACATGGCTTCCAATGGCTTTGTACACTGCATCATTATCGCTTAGGCGGCATCCTGGCCGACGACATGGGCCTCGGTAAAACATTGCAGACGATCGCTTTTGTCACCTGGCTCTATAGACGAACCAAGCGTCCTTCACTTATCATCGCGCCGACCAGCCTGACCTATAACTGGCTGAGCGAGTTCAATCGCTTCAGTCCGGAGCTGCCGGTCATAATCCTTGACGGCAACAGACAGCAGCGCGCCCAGCGACTGAGCGAGCTTGGCAAAAACGCTTGCATTATTACCTCCTATGCCCTGATGCGCCGCGATATTGACGATCTCAGTGATATCCAATTTGCCAGCTGCTTCCTCGACGAGGCGCAAAATATCAAGAACCCGGAAACACTTAACGCCAGATCAGTCAAGCTGATCCGCAGAGACTGCGCCTTCGCGCTCACCGGTACACCAATCGAGAACAACCTGACCGAGCTTTGGTCAATTTTTGACTTCGTGCTGCCCGGCTATATGCTCAGCCGCCGACATTTTGAGAACACCTACGAGCTGCCGGAGCAGAACGACGAACGCGAACAGCTGTTGTTGCAGCTCCATGAACAAATACGTCCATTCATTCTGCGCAGGATGAAGCGCGACGTACTTAAGGAGCTGCCCGATAAGATCGAAAACAGTACGGTCTGCGATATGACTGAGCCGCAGCGTCAGCTCTATGAGAGCTTCCTGCAACAGGCCAGACAGGATCTGGAAAACGAGCTGGCCGGAAGTGGTTTCAGCCGCAGCCATATTTTTATACTCGCGCTGCTTACGCGCCTGAGGCAGATCAGCTGTCATCCGGGTCTGTTTTTGAACGACTATCAGGGTGGCAGCGGCAAGCTCGAGCTGCTGCAGGAGCTGCTCGCAGACAGCATAAGCTCCGGCCACAGAGTACTCGTCTTTTCCCAGTTTACACAGATGCTGGACATCATATCCAAAACCTGGCAGGAGGCTGGCAATGACAAGCCCTTCTACATCGACGGCCATGTACCGGCTGAGGAGCGGCTGCGTCTGGTCGAGCGCTTCAATCAGGGCGAGGGCAGCCTGTTTCTGGTTTCTCTGCGCGCTGGTGGTACTGGTCTGAATCTTACCGGTGCTGATACTGTTATTCATTATGATCCCTGGTGGAACCCGGCCGTCGAGGAGCAGGCGACGGACCGTGCCTACCGAATAGGCCAGGAGAATGTCGTTCAGGTCATCAAGCTTTATGCCCGCGACTCGATCGAGGAACGCATCCTGAAGCTGCAGCAGCAGAAGAAGGACCTGATGGACGCTGTCATCAAGCCCGGTCAAAATCTGCTCTCAAAAATGTCTGTTGAGGAAGTGCGATCACTCTTCCAGCCATGATCAATAAGCCGCAAACAAGATATCAGCCGTGCTCCGGCACGCAATAACACGTAACAAAAAGCACGCCGTTTCAGTTGCCAGCCTGACTGAAGCGGCACTTTTTATGTGCACTTATCACAATATTTTAACCTTTTGCTTGGCAATTTAGTGGTATTGTCACCTTGTATATAACAGCATTAATCAGCTAGAATGGCAGTACACGTATTTTCGCATCACGCTTAAGCTAACAAGCATCTTATCTGGAGGTACATCCATGAGAACAAACAACGTGAGCGTTGAATCCTTCGTCAAACTGCTCAAGGACTGCCGCGGCAAAATTCATCTGGTATCTACTGAGGGGGAGCACCTGATCGTAGACAGCTATCTCTCAGCAGTAGTCGGATTTCAGAAAATGATGAATCTTATCCCCAAAAACAAGCTGACGATCCGCTGTGAATTCGATGATGATCAGAACAAGATCGAGAATTTCCTGCAAACTGCAGTCAAGCTAAGCTAATAGAGACAAACTAAGAACTAAAAACAGCGGACAATCCAAGTGAGGACGGTCCGCTGTTCTTATTATTACAATATGAATCTATCCTATTTTATCGCGGCAAAAGCCTGGTCCAAATCAGCTATGATGTCGTCGATATGCTCTATACCAACTGACAGACGCAGCAGATCAGGCGAGATGCCGGCCTCTGCCAGCTGCTGATCGCTAAGCTGACGATGCGTCGTACTGGCCGGATGAAGCACGCAGGTCCTGGCATCGGCGACATGAATAACGATCTTTGCCAGCTTAAGTGCCTCCATAAACCTCATAGCCTGCTCGCGGCCGCCTTTGACACCGAAGGAGATAACTCCGCAGGTGCCGTTGGGCATATACTTCTGTGCCAGCTCATAGCCGGCATGGCTCTTAAGTCCAGGATAGTTGATCCACTCGACCAGAGGATTAGCCTCCAGATATTCAGCCACTGCCTGAGCGTTGCTGCAATGGCGCTCCATGCGCAGAAACAGCGTCTCCAGACCAAGGTTAAGCAGGAAGGCATTGTTCGGACTGATGACAGCCCCGATATCACGCATCAGGTGCGTTCTGGCCTTGACAATATAGGCGGCTTGTCCGAACTGCTGAGTATAAACGATGCCGTGATAGGATTCGTCCGGCTCAGTCAGCTCAGGGTATTTACCGTTATTCCAATTGAATTTACCACTATCGACAATAACACCGCCGACAGCTGTCGCATGGCCATCCATGTACTTGGTTGTTGAATGAATAACAATATCAGCGCCAAACTCGAAGGGTCTGCAGTTGACCGGTGTCGGGAAGGTATTGTCGACGATCAATGGCACGCCGTTCTTGTGCGCAACACGAGCGAATTTCTCAATATCAAGTACGACCAGGGTAGGATTAGCCAGTGTCTCAGCGAATACCAAACGAGTATTATCGCGAAAAGCAGCGCTGATTTCTTCTTCAGAGGCCTCCGGATCGACAAAAGTAAAATCAATGCCCATCTCGCGCATAGTCTTATTGAAGAGATTATAGGTACCGCCATAGATCGAGGCAGAGCTGATCACATGACCGCCTGCACGGCAGATATTTAGTACTGATATCATCGATGCTGCCTGACCGGCTGAGGTCAGCAAAGCCCCTACACCACCCTCGAGCTCCGCGATCTTGCGCTCAACCGCGCCAGAGGTCGGATTGCTCAGGCGGGTATAGAAATCGCCGGCAACCTCAAGATCAAACAGCTTACCCATGGTATCGGCAGAATCGTAGGTGAAGGTAGTACTCTGATAGATCGGCACAACACGCGGCTCTCCATTTGCCGGATCATAGCCGCTCTGCAAACACCTGGTATTTATGTGATAATTATTACTCATTATTGTTCAGCCTCCTTCTTAGCGATGATATTATCATACTCATAGCGCCAGTATCTATCAAGCTTTCGCGTCAGAGCAGATGGAATTTGTTCACGATTTATACGTCTTCCTGACTGTAAGATGATCAGGCGGTTATTCATAGCCTCTATGTCATCCTGCAATGCTTCGACCATATCAAAATAAGGAGAGCTACCGGCACGGCTAAGCTCGATCGTAGTTGTCGCCAGAAAATTCGGACTTGTCAAAGTTTTGGCATAGGTATCAATATCCACATTAAGCTGCGACTCCAGATCATAATTAGTCCAGATCAAATATGGTGTCTCATACATCTTCTGAGTCTCGGCCGGGCTAAGATCAGTGATCGGCTTCTCAAACAGCTCCTGATAGAAGTGGTTGAACACATTGTTATTGCCAGGCAGGTGATCACCGAAGAACACCAGCATAACAGGCTCATCCAGCTCCTGTAGATGCGTTACCAGATCACGCAGCGCATCATCCGACTCACGCAATATATTCAGATAGAGCTCAACACCCTCAGCGTCCATCATTCCCGGCATACGGATATTGTAATCAAGATCAGCCAGAATCTCCTCCTCACCATAATAGGGGAAGTGATTCTGCATCGTCACAGTGAAGATAAACTGACGATCGCCAGGTTCATTATTATCAAGCGCGCTCTTAATCTGGTCGAAGGCCGCCTGATCGCCTTTGAACTGCCTGACCTCGCCGCCCTCCGGAAAATCCTCAAGCGCGATATACTGGTCAAAGCCGATATTAGGATAGACCTTATGCCTGTCCCAGAAGGTACGATAATATGGATGGATCGCCAGCGTTTTATATCCCTGATCCCTATAGAGCTGAGCAAGGCTGTGCGTTGGCCTATCAAAATATGACGTATATGGCGTAATGCCATCATTCATAAACAACATACTGCTGCCAGTCAAATACTCAAACTCAGTATTACAGGTTCCGCCACCAAAAACTGAGACCAGCAAATTACCGCTGATGCTCTCAGGCTGATTCTTGAGCCAGTCAAAAAACGGCATAACAGGCTCAGAGGTCTCAAGCTCACGGATATTATTGAAATCAGCATAGGATTCACTCATGATCGCGACTATATGGGGCTTGGCCTGATCAACCTCATCCACCCTATGCTCGTAAGGCAGCTGATATACAGCCGGATTAATGATTCT
>CAZSLR010000008.1:0-24999 GCA_964607635.1 uncultured Oscillospiraceae bacterium | reverse complement strand
ACGTTTATCCTTCAGCAGCAACAGGATTACTCAATTCTCCAATTCCTTCAATTGATACAGTAACTGTATCGCCGGCTCTTATTGGCCCGATTCCAGCCGGAGTACCGGTAGTAACAAGATCGCCCGGCTCGAGAGTCATCATCCTGCTGATAAACTCTAGCAGCTGATATACATTCCATATTTGCTTACTGGAGCTCTCATCCTGACGCAAAACACCATTTACACTTGCGGTCAATCTGACATCAAGCGGGTCGATCTCATCAGTAAGCAGAGGTCCAACAGGCGCGAAGGTATCGAAATTTTTGGCTCTTGTCCACTGACCATCAAGCTTCTGTATATCTCTGGCCGTAACATCATTCAAACAGGTATAGCCCAAAATATACCCGGCTGCATCAGCAGCAGCAACATTCCTGGCACGTCTGCTGATGACAAAAGCAAGCTCCGCCTCATGATCGACTCTTTGCGAAATTTCCTCAGAAGGCAGAGTTATCGGATCGCCTGGTCCAATTACTGTGCTAGAAGATTTAAAAAATAATATTGGATTGTCCGGGAGCTTAGCATCACCTGCAAGCTCAGTAATATGATCCAGGTAATTCTTCCCAACTGCGACGATCTTACCAGGCTTGCAAGGCGCAAGGATCCTGCATTTAGCCAGATCGACCGTTTGATCTGTTAATTTTCCATTTTCATAAGGAGCTCCATCAAGCAGCTGAGCCGTACCGTCAGACGGTACAGCCCAGAATTCTTCGCTATTGTATTCTACTCTGATATATTTCATATCAAACCCTCATTCTGCGAGATCATTAGTTATCAGGCCTTGTAACTGTGAAGAAGCAGGCCGGATTATCCGGGTCCTCCAGCAAACCATGCAGATACTTATCGATTGCCGCTGCTGCCTGCTTGCCTGCACCCATAGCTAGAATTACTGTAGCCGCTCCTGTAACAGCGTCGCCACCGGCAAATACACCCTGCTTGCTGGTTGCCATCGTCTCGCTGTCAACAACGATACCACCCCAATTCTGTGTTTCAAGACCCTTAGTTGATCTGATCAGCGGATTCGGGCTCTGTCCGATAGCCATAATGACCGTATCAATTTCAAGCTCGAACTCACTATCCGCCTTGATGACCGGACGCTTGCGCCCACTGGCATCAGGCTGTCCCAGCTCCATCTCAACACATTTCAGCGCTCTAACATAACCATCATCAGTACCTAAAATCTCGGTAGGATTGGTCAGGAATTTTGTCTTGATTCCCTCTTCTAACGCATGATGATACTCCTCAAGTCTGGCCGGCAGCTCTTCCTCTGAACGTCTATAAACAACATAAACTTCCTCTGCTCCAAGCCTCTTGGCACTTCTGGCAGCATCCATCGCGACATTACCACCACCAATTACCGCAACCTTACGCCCGACTCTGACCGGTGTATCACAGTCAGGGAATTTGTATGCCTTCATCAGATTTATTCTTGTCAGAAACTCATTAGCAGAATAAACACCGTTGAGGTTTTCTCCAGGTATCTTCATAAAAGACGGCAACCCCGCACCTGTTCCGATAAACACAGCGCTGTAGCCCTGTTCCTGCATCAGCTCATCAATATCATAAATTTTACCGATTACCATATTGGTCCTGATCTCAACACCAAGTGTCTTTAGATTGGCGATCTCCATCTGTACAAGTGCTTTTGGCAGTCTGAATTCAGGAATACCATACATCAGAACACCGCCAGGAACATGGAATGCCTCAAATATTGTGACCTCGTAGCCCATCTTGGCAAGATCGCCCGCACAGGCAAGACTTGCAGGACCCGATCCAATTACAGCGACCTTCTGATCCTTCTTCTCGACTTCGGGTTTGTCGAGCTGACGATTGGACATATACCAGTCAGCGACAAAACGTTCAAGTCGCCCGATCGCCACAGGTTCACCCTTCTTAGCTCTGACACAGAGCTGCTCACACTGATTTTCCTGTGGGCAGACACGACCACAGATCGCTGGCAGATTATTTGTAGTAGCGATCAGATCATATGCTTCGCCAAAATTACCCTCGGCTACCTTCTCAATAAACTCAGGAATCCTGACTCTAACCGGGCATCCACTCATACAAGGCTTATGCTTGCACTGAAGGCATCGCTCAGCTTCTTCCATGGCCATTTCAGCTGTATAGCCTGTGGCGACCTCACGAAAATTCTTGTTTCTTAATTCAGGCTCCTGCTCAGGCATCGGGACCTTATGCTGTGACAAATTAACCATTCTCACGCACCTCCCCGGTCAGTCTGCAGGTATGCCTGTCCAAAGCTTCCTTCTCATCCTTTTTATAGAACAGCTGCCGCCTCATGGCCTCATCGAAATCAACAAGATGTCCATCGAAATCAGGACCGTCAACGCAGGCGAACTTCGTTTCACCGCCTACAGTAACACGACAGCCACCGCACATGCCGGTACCATCAACCATAACAGGATTCATACTTACGATTGTTTTTATTTTGTATTCAAGTGTAAGCTTACAGACAAATTTCATCATGATCAGCGGACCGATAGCGATCACCAGATCATAATTATTTCCCTGCTCAATTAGCTCCTTCAGTATATCTGTTACGAAGCCCTGACGACCATTCGAACCATCATCAGTTGTAACGATGAGTCGCGTACAAGACTGTCGCATCTCTTCCTCAAGAATGATTAGATCCTTGTTACGGAAGCCGCAGATCATATCGACCTCAGCACCCTCCATCAACAGCTTTTTCGCTTGAGGCCAGGCAATAGCCGATCCCAGACCGCCGCCGATAACAGCTATTTTCTTGTAGCCATCAAGCTCGGTTGCCATACCAAGAGGACCAACAAAATCCAGAAGGTAATCACCTTCCTTCATCTCAGAAAGCTGCTTTGTTGTCTTGCCAACCAACTGAAAAACTATAGTAACAGTACCTGCTGCCTCATCATGATCAGCGATCGTCAGAGGTATTCTCTCACCCTCTTCATCTACTCTAAGAATTATGAACTGGCCAGGTTTAGCTTTTCTGGCAATTTCAGGAGCTTCGATCTTCAGAAGCGAGACAGTGGGATTAAGATCCTGTTTATTAACTATTTTGTACAAAAGAGCAGCCTCCTTATAAGCCTAATCTAAGCATTTTCTCCCTCTATTATAAGAAGTTTGACTTAATTTGCAATCTTGTCGAAGCAAAATTGCAAAATACGTCAGAAAACGATCTGGTTTTATTAACAATCTATAATAGCGCTGGTCCACTCAGGTTTCGGTAACATTTTTCACTGGCTAATTATTTAAGCTGAGATATCATATATAAGCGAAGGTTGGTATATAATTAAATCAAGTGTATTCAACCGTTGAGCCATAATGTATCTGACATAGGCAAACAAAATAAGAAAGAAGGTAAAATGTATGAATGCGGAACTATCACAAGCAATGAGTGCTCAGATCAACAAGGAGTACTATTCAGCATTTCTCTATCTGGCAATGTCTAACTGGTGCACCGCCAAGGGACTCAAGGGCGCGGCCAACTGGATGTATGTCCAGTATCTCGAGGAGCTCTCGCATGCCCAGGGTATATATCAGTACATGCAAACCAGAAGTGAGCCTGTCTCATTCTCTGCAATAGATGATCCAAGTGGTGACTGGAGCGATCTGCTGGATGTTTTTAAGAAAACACTGGCCCACGAGCAATTTGTTACTGATTCCATCAACAATCTCGCGACAATCGCAATGAAGGTCAATGATCACGCTGCTTATATTTTCCTCCAGTGGTATGTAACCGAGCAGGTCGAGGAAGAAGGCAACGCCAATGATTGGATCGACCGACTGACTCTGGCAGCAGATAACACCAACGCGCTTCTTAACATCGATGATCAGCTTGGTGCAAGAGTATTCGCAGCACCAGTTATCCCTCACACTGTATAAGTACTGCTGATTCCCGTAATATCCTGTGACCGGTCATATGACCGGTCTTTTTTTGTCCAATCAACTCAAAAACATCCCGGCAAAAGCTGAGTCAAACCAGCCTTGTTCCAGTACCCTGGCGGCTTCCTCAGCTCTTCTGCGCGATAATTGCTCACGCTCAGACAAATACTGTTTAAGCAAATGAGCATGTTCTGTTTTATATTCGCTCCTGCTGAATTTTTTCAGCTGACTTAACAAGACCTGATCGTCATGCCATCTTCCAAAAATGTCCTGAATCTCTTTGAATTCATTCTGTTGCCTGCTTGAGTCAATACCGGCAAGCTCAAAAAGCTCGAGAAGATAGCGGAAGACCTTGCAATTAATTCGCAGCTCATGCAGCTTATTGCCGGCTCGTCCTACCGCAATAATATCAGCGGCAGCAGCATAAAACATGGCAGGAGCGGCTTCAGTTAATTTGTAGCCATCTCCTGACTTGTCATCATAGCCCATACAGGATCTGGCTCTCAGTTCTTCCATAACGCTGGCAAGTCTGCTGTCATAACTATTACTTAGTGACCCATGAAGAGCTGGCCAGCCCTTTTCTCTTTTTTGTCTCAGCCATTGATGATAAGCAGATAAGTCCTCAGAGCATCTGCGATCTAAACCACTGTTCAACAGTTCATTCACGTTGGCGATAAGCACATCCAGATCGCGAAGACGACCACTGCTTTTTAATAATTGTCGCATAAGCTTTTCTAGACTTTTACCAGAATGATGGTTAAGAAATCTGTTTTTCGCAGATATCACCGCCATGACCCGACGGGATGATGTCCTCATTTGATGAAGCGATTCAGTAATATCGGAGGAGTATTCGGCACAAGAATTAATGACTGCTATCTCACTAGAAATGATGTCGAGATAACGAGTGCAGTAAAAATCACAGGCAGATTCGAGCAATAGGCTGTTATTGATCATAATGATTCACCCTCATGCATATTCTAGCACAGAGATTGAACGATTTTGCGTCATCTTGTTTTTACATACCTGGATTTCGTGTATAATACGATGTGATGTTTATCGAAATTACTCGGAGGTGAACCCTATGTCAGACACACAACGTCTAGACCAGCTTGCAGTAAATGCCATCCGCATACTGTCTGCTGAAAGTATCCAACAAGCCAACTCAGGACATCCAGGTCTCGTAATGGGCTCAGCTGCTACAGCATATGAGCTCTGGGCAAATCACATGGCACATAATCCCGCAGATCCGAACTGGGTCAATCGTGACCGTTTCGTATTAAGCGCAGGCCATGCGTCAATGCTGATCTACTCTTTGCTGTACCTCTTCGGCTATGGCTTGAAGATCGATGATCTCAAGGCCTTCCGTCAATGGGACAGCCTGACTCCAGGACATCCAGAATATCGTCATACTGTAGGTATTGAAACCACGACCGGACCTCTGGGCCAGGGCATTGCCACTGCTGTTGGTATGGCTATGGCTGAAGCACATCTTGCAGCCCGCTTCAATCGCGAGGGTGACGAGATAATTGATCACTACACATATACACTTGTCGGCGATGGCTGCATGATGGAAGGTATCGCCAGTGAAGCAGCTTCTCTGGCCGGAACTCTTAAGCTAGGCAAGCTGATCGCATTCTATGATGATAATGATATCTCTATCGAGGGTAATACTGATGTATCCTTCACCGAGGATGTCGGCGCCCGTCACGAAGCATACGGCTGGCATGTACAGCATGTTGCCGACGGTAATGATCGTGCCGCTATCGCAGCTGCGATAGAAGCAGCCAAGGCGGATAAGTCAAGACCTTCAATGATCATCGTTAAGACAAAAATAGGTTTTGGCTCACCTCTTGAGGGTCTTGCTAAGACTCATGGCGAGCCTCTTGGCGCTGAGAATGTACAGAAAACCAAAGAAAACCTGAATTGGCCGGTAAGTGAGCCATTTGGCGTTCCAGCCGAGCTTACTGACTGGATGACTCAGAAGCAGGCCGAGCTTGCTGCTAAACAGGAAGCATGGCAGGTGAAATTTGAGCAGTGGCAGAAAAAATATCCTGAGCTCGCTGAGGAATTCGCAGCATGTAATAGCGATAAACTGCCTGATCTTCTGAACGATGCTGAATTCTGGGCATTTGAAGGCAAGGACGCGACCCGCTCCACCAGTGGTATCGTTCTAAATAGACTGGCAGCTCGTTTACCGAACCTGATCGGCGGCAGTGCTGACCTGGCTCCTTCAACCAAAACAGAGCTCAAGGGCAAGGGCTGGTTCGCAGCTGGCGCTTACGAGAATGCCAATATACATTATGGTGTTCGTGAGTTTGCCATGGCAGCGGCAGCAAACGGTCTGGCTCTGCATGGAGGACTTCGCACCTTCTGCTCTACCTTCTTCGTTTTCAGCGATTATTTGAAGGGCGCACTGCGTCTGAGCGCTCTAATGAAGGCACCTGTTATGTATGTATTAACTCATGACAGTATCGGTGTTGGCGAAGATGGTCCTACACATGAGCCTATCGAGCACCTGGCAGCACTAAGAGCTGTTCCAAACGTCTGCGTTTTCCGTCCGGCTGACGGCAAGGAAACAGCTGCCGGCTATCTGTCCGCGCTTACCTACGAAGGTCCTACATGTATGGTTCTGAGCCGACAGAATCTGCCTACATATGAGAAGAGTGGTCCTGAAGCCCTTAAGGGCGGCTATATCCTGGTTGACGAAGCAGATGCCAAGCTCATTCTGATCGCGACAGGTTCAGAGGTCGCTCTGGCTGTTGACGCACAGAAAGCTCTGAAGGAAAAGGGCATCCCGGCCAGAGTCGTTTCTATGCCTTCGATTGAGCTGTTCGAGGCTCAGAGTGCGGAGTATAAGGAGCAGATTCTGCCTTCTTCGATCCGCTCAAGAATCGCGATAGAAGCTGGAGCGACTATGCCTTGGTACCGCTATGTTGGTTTTGAAGGTGAAGTGATCGGTCTTGATCATTTCGGTGCCTCTGCTCCTGCATCTAAACTGTTTGAAGAATTCGGTTTCACAGTTGATAATGTACTGGCTGTAGCTGATAGAGTACTGGCAAAAGCCTAACATTTGCAAGACACCAATTAATATGTTTCAATTATCAAACAGAGGTCTGTGAATAACAGTCCTCTGTTTTCTTAATTGAAATAGCTTTTATACCTTATCTATGAGCCTTTACACGACACACTTCAATATATTTCTGTCAAAACTCACAAATAACGAATGAGAATATGACATATTATTTTTGCAATTTATTATTGCATTTCTTGCATTATTTGTTAAAATGTATAGCAAGAACAAGTAAACCCTGTCTATTGCGGGGGCAGGTCAGACTGGATCATTCACGGAACGAAGGTGTTCTGAATCTCCGACACGGAGGTCAGACACCTTTTTATTTTCCGTAAATAAGATTTCAGCGACTTTGAGAAGGAGGCAATCATATGATGCAAGCAACAGAAGCTACAGGCACTGCAGCACTCAGCCAGATTTTTGGATCTAATGTTTTTAATGATGCTGTTATGCGGCAAACACTTCCCAAGCAAACCTATCAAGCATTGCGCAGAACCATAGAAGCGGGCAGTGTGCTGGATCCTCAAGTCGCCGAGGTCGTCGCTTCGGCGATGAAGGACTGGGCACTTGCGAAGGGCGCAACTCATTTTACTCATTGGTTCCAGCCGATGACAGGTATTACAGCAGAAAAACACGATTCTTTTATATCACCATCCTCAGATGGCCGCATTATAATGGAATTCAGTGGTAAGGAGTTGATCAAGGGCGAACCGGATGCTTCCTCATTTCCTTCCGGCGGTCTGAGAGCCACCTTCGAGGCCAGAGGCTATACAGCCTGGGATTGTACATCTCCTGCTTTCGTCAAGGACCATTCACTGTATATCCCAACAGCGTTCTGTGCCTATACCGGAGAGGCGCTTGACAAGAAAACACCTTTACTTCGTTCCATGGATGCTCTAAGCAGGCAAGCAGTTCGTGTTTTACAGCTATTGGGGCAAAAACAGGTCAAGCGTGTTACAACAACTGTCGGACCAGAGCAGGAATATTTCCTGATTGATAAGAAGTATTATGATCAGAGACTTGATCTGATTATGACCGGCAGAACATTGTTTGGAGCCAAGCCGCCAAAAGGTCAGGATCTTGAAGATCATTATTTCGGTCAGATCAAGGACAGAGTAGCGGCTTTCATGTCTGATCTGGATCATGAGCTATGGAAAATGGGCGTTTCGGCGAAGACCAAGCATAATGAAGTAGCACCTGCACAGCATGAGCTGGCACCCATTTTTAACACAACCAATATCGCGACTGATCACAATCAGCTGACCATGGAAACCATGAAAAAAATTGCGCTGCGCCATGGACTTGTATGTCTTCTTCATGAGAAGCCTTTTGCCGGGGTTAATGGCTCAGGCAAGCACAATAACTGGTCGATGAACACTGATGACGGGCAGAATCTGCTTGAGCCAGGTAAAACTCCGCACGAGAACCAGCAGTTCCTGCTCTTCCTAAGCGCAGTGATCCAGGCAGTGGATGAGTATGCTGATCTATTGAGAATTTCTGCGGCAAGCGCAGGCAATGACCACAGATTAGGAGCCAACGAGGCACCACCTGCTATTATCTCGATATTCCTGGGAACCCAGCTGACAAGCATTCTTGAGCAAATTGAGGCGGGGCAGATAGCCTGCTGCGAATCACAGAGTCTGCTTAGTCTGGGAACCTCTTCGCTGCCGGACCTGGCAAAAGACAGCACAGACCGCAACCGTACCTCGCCGTTTGCTTTTACCGGCAATAAGTTCGAGTTCAGAATGGTCGGCTCTTCACAATCGATCGCTCAATGCAATTTCACGCTGAACACGATCGTAGCTGAAGTACTAAGTCGATATGCTGAGAAGCTTGAGCAGGCAGATGATATTGCCGAGACTGTTAACGCTCTGATCAAGCAAGCCGCAACGGATCATAGCCGTGTAATTTTCAACGGCAACGGCTATTCTGAGGACTGGGTCGTCGAGGCCGAGAAACGTGGTCTGCCTAACATTAAAACTACTGTCGATGCTATCGCGGCTATCAAAGCTGAGAAAAACAAAGTGCTGATGGAAACACATCAGGTCCTCTCACGCAAGGAAATGGACGCAAGAGCAGAGATTCAATATGAGATCTATATTAAGACCATAAATATTGAAGCTTTAACGATGATCGAAATGTCAAGAAGGCAGTTACTGCCAGCGATTATAAGCTATCGTTCCCAGCTGGCCTCCGGAATCGCCGCGATCCAGACAGTCGAACAGGATGCCTCAGTGGAGAAATCTCTCTTCGCAGAGATAAGCGCAGGACTGATGAGCTTCAGCCAGCATCTGATCGAACTTGAGAAGGCCTTGGAACAAGCTGCCGCTATGCATTCAGCGGATACTGAGGTTCAGGCCAAGGCCTATCGCGACTATGTCTTCGCAGCCATGAACACACTGCGCGAAGACGCTGACAGCCTGGAAATGATGATAGATCGTAAATACTGGCCATTACCATCATATTCCGCCATTCTTTTTAACATCTAAGACGATCGTTATAAAAAAGTCCTCCCGGCATTACTCAAGCGGCCGGGAGGATTTTCATTTTGCACCGGTTAAATTACCTTTATCCATTTTAGGATAAGATACATACCGCGTTCAGCTTACTACTTAAGAACTGCCATCAGCTCAGTCATGCTGTCAATGATATAATCTGCGCCGGCTTCACGAAGCTCATCAGCACTATGTGCCGACGTGAAACCAATAGCTGTCATACCAGCAGCTTTTGCAGACTGAATTCCGCTTACGGCGTCTTCTACTACATAGCACATGGCCGGCTCAATATTACAGCGATCGGCAGCAAGCAAATATATATCGGGAAAAGGCTTCTTGCGTTCAATGTCACTGCCAGTTATAACTGCGTCAAACATGTTGTCAGAAACTGACAGAACCTTAAGATTAGCTTCAACCTTTATCATATCCGCACTACTGGCTACTGCCATTCTGTAGCCTGAGCTTTTTAACTCCTCAAGCAGCTCACGGACACCGGCAAAAGACTCGACAAAGTCATCGGCCAGCTCAATGTACTTCTCATAAACATGCTGCTTCACTTCTTGTGTATACTCGACATTGTATTTTTTCAATACCTCACCCAAGTACCTGTCTTCACCGGTTCCTATGTATGGTTTGAAATCTTCCGGCTTCGCAGGCGCGCCAAAATCAGCAAGCGCGATCGCGGCGATCCTTGCCAGAGCAGGCTCGGAATCAACAAGAACGCCATCGCAATCAAAGAGCACGGCTTTTCCCAATCCTGTCATTTTATCTTCCATTTTCATACCCTCCTGATCCATAAGTGAGAATCTCAAAAATCATCAGCCTAAAATGACTCTTTAGCTGTATTTAGATTCTTCTATATCTGTAACTCAATCACAGAAATCAAAAGCAACATGCTATATGATAGCAGTGTTGGTCACGACTGACAATAATACAGCTAGTTTTTTGAGCAGGCTAAATAAATAAGTAAACCATATTTTGGGAGGAAGTAAGCATGAGCAATATATTTGATTCATTCCGTTCAGCAATTCAGAACACTGGTACAAAACCAGCCAAAAACCCTCAACGTATAAAAGCAGCCGATCTGAAGGATTGGATGGAACAGGAGAATCCCCCGCTTGTTCTTGATGTCAGAACACCTGAGGAGTTTAAGCAGGCTCATATACCTGGCAGCAAACTGCTTCCAGTACAGCAGCTGCCTGCCAAGCTTAACGAGCTGGCTTCATATACTGATGAACCTGTAGTTGTATATTGTGCAAGTGGCGCCCGCAGCGGCCAGGCAGCTCGCTTCCTGGCGAAGAATGGTTTCAACGAGGTATATGACATGGGCGGTATTTTCAGCTGGCCTTACAAAGTAGTTAGATAAAAGAGACTGTCAGCGGTTAAGCTGCAGTCTCATAACAAGGTCATCCATAAAATACCCAGAGCCGATATCAACCTTTTGAGTACGTTCAGTCCGAAATCCAAAATGCTCATAAACAGCTATTGAGCGGCTATTATTTTTATTGACTGTAAGCCAGATCGAATCTGGCTTATTTCTCTTTATCATGTGATCGAGCATTATTCTGGCCAATCCTCGACCTCTGGCTTGATTGGAGACGTATATCTTGCTAAGAAATAGCGAACTGGTATCACGCTCCAGGCAAACCGCATAATAACCCAAATAGCCGCTATTATTCTTTACTAAAAAATAATCGTATCCCTTTTCATTGATGTCTCGCAAAATAGCAGCTGATGATTGGAAGGTCTCAAGCATGTAGTTGACCTGATCGCGTCCGATGATGCTATCATAATGCTGATGCCAGATCTCACTGGCCAGGCATGCGGTCTCTTCGGCTGATGACTGGTCATTTACTGCTTCTATTAATAGTTCTTTAGTCATTAGAATTAATTCCCTGACTTAGGCAGATACGGTATAAGCTTACCAGCAAATCCAGGCATAGTCATTGTCTGCAGCCAAACCTTACCAGGACCTGTTAGCGTCGTCAGGAACAAGCCTTCACCACCAAACAGAATGTTTTTGAAGCCTTTTACCATTTCTGCCTGATACTGAACACTCTCGGCAAAAGCAGCTACATTACCAGTATCAACTTTTATAGTTTCTCCAGGTGCCAGAGTACGTTCAACCAGACTGCCGTCGATCTCAAGAAATGCCATACCAGCACCGGTCAGCCTTTGCATTATGAAGCCTTCTCCACCGAAGAAGCCTGCTCCAGCGCTTCTAGTAACATAGGCGCTTAAGGTTACAGATGGCTGTGCACATAAAAACGCTGATTTTTGAGCTATAATTGGAGTCTGTCCAATATCAATAGCCGCTATATGTCCTGGGAAATTACTTGCGATCACTAATTCCTGATTATTCTGATTTGCGGTATAAGTCGCTATAAACAACGAATCACCTGAGAAAACACGGCCAAGACCCTTCATGAGTCCGCCCTTCATATTTGTTTCCATTTGAATACCATTATCCATCCAGGTCATCCCGCCTGATTGAGTATAAATGCTCTCTCCTGCGTTCATTCGGATAGAAACAGCTGGTAAATTGTCACCAAATATCTTGAAGTTCAGAGAACCGGCATTGGGATTGTAGCTGTTATAAACAGGAGACTGCTGTACCGACGTCTGGGGCGGCGGTGCAACTGGAGCCGGTGTTGGAACCGGTGCCGGAGCTGCAGGCTGTTGTGCTTCAGAAGCAGGCGCAGAGGTTGTTGTTCCGTTCAAAACCTGACCACAGCTGGTACAAAATTTTGCGTGATCTTCGTTTTTTGCTCCACAACTAGTACAAAACATATCGATCCTCCTCTAATTATCATATTGGCCTTATGGCCTGACGATAAAATTGATTGTCGTAATTAGATTGCAATAGGTTGATTTTAACACAAAGTTGGTTAGTCGAATAGCTTTCTGCCGCGATCAAGTGCTACTGTTCCTGTTCTGACGATTTCATTAATACCATATGGTCTGAGCAGATCTATCAGCGCATCGATCTTGATAGAGTTGCCGGCGATCGCGATCGTCATGCTTTGTGACGCGACATCTACTATTCTGGCCCGGAACACATTAATCAAATTGATCAGATCTGTCCGCTTCTCTTCAGGGGCATCCGCCTGAATCAGAGCGAGCTCCATCTGCACAGACTCATATTGATCAATTTGCTTAACCTGTATCAGATTTGTGTTCCTGTTCAAACGAGTCATTACAGCCGCCGCGTCCTGGCGGCTGCCATCTATGATTATAGTCATTCTGGAGATACCTGCTTTTTCAGTCTGGCCGACAGCAAGACTCTCGATATTGCAGTTTTGCTCGCCAAACAGCTGCGTAACATGGCCCAATACACCTGCACGATCCTCTACCCATACCGAAATAATGATTTTCTCTTTCTGACCGCTCATGAAATATCCTCCTATTGTCTGCCGAAGCTGAAAAAAATGTTTGATTCGATCAACTATGCTTGATTTGACAATGCCAATGCAAGCAGTATCGCGTAATATTTAGCTTCACTGCTCTCAGCTCTGGATGTAACTACCAGAGGGACTCTGGCACCAGCTATTACTCCGCAGGACCTCGCCTGTGCCAGGAATACGAGAGATTTCACCAAAATATTACCCGATTCTATATCAGGTGCCAGCAAAATATCAGCGTCACCGGCTACCTCACTTCTGATATGCTTATGCCAGGCAGCCTGGCGGTCAATTGCGTTGTCCATCGCTAAAGGACCATCTACCAGACAGTTTCTAATCTGGCCCCTTCTGGCCATCAAGGTCAAGGCAGCAGCATCCAGAGTTGCCTGCATGGATGGATTAACAAGCTCAACTGCAGAGAGCACAGCGACCTTAGGATTGACGATCCCCAGATGATTTGCTACTTCTACAGCGTTATTGATGATCTTTGCCTTCTGCTGCAGGTCAGGACTAATATTTATACCGGCGTCCGTCACCATAAGCAGCTTATGATAGGACGGCAGCTCATAAAGGCCTATGTGACTAAGCAATCTGTTGGTTCTCAATCCTTGCTCTCGCGCCAGAACAGCCTTGAGGAGCTCAGCCGTCTGCAGCTGACCTTTCATAAGTATGTCAGCTTCACCATTATTGACCAGGTTAACCGCCTGCAGAGCCGCCGCCTGATTATCCAGCTCTTTGATGATAGTCATATTGCTGATATCTAGCTCCAGATCATCTGCTGTCCTGAAAATTTGCTCTTTATCTCCAACGAGGATCGCACGTGCATAGCCAAGCTTGCACACAGCATGAACTGATTGCAGAACATGGTCATCGTGTGCTGCCGCGACAGCAATAACTCCGGGCTCTCGCTCCCTCACCAGATCCTCAAGCTCTTCAAAATGCTTCATCGGCACTCCTCCATATCGCAGGGAATATCGTAATTAAGAGGTTTTGTACCTCCTGCCAACAATCTTAGTCCAGCAGCAGCCAGAGCCTGCAGCTCGCGTTCACCCGGTATTCTGATAATTCTTGCTATAAAATTTGTTTTCTGTTCAATTTCTCCGCAAACATAATCGCTCTTTGCTAATCCTCCGGTAAGTACGATCGCATCAACACAGCCAGAGGCAATGGCTGCCAGAGCTCCAATTTCTTTTATGATCTGATATATCATCGCATCGATTGCTTCCTTGTACCCGTGATTAAGCTGCATCGCTGCTTCAAGCTCTTTCTCATTAGCAGAGCCAGTATATGATACTAGCCCGCCTCTGCCATTGATGACCTTACGAAATTGATCAGGCTCACTTCCGGATTCTGAAAACTGTCGAAGCAATGACAGACTTGGTAAAGAGCCGGCTCTTTCAGGTGACATCGGGCCCTCTTCAAGAGCGTTGTTAACATCAACAACACGCCCTCTGCTATGTAAGCCGACAGAAATGCCGCCACCCATATGGCAGACGATCAGCTGCAGCTCTTCATATGCATGTCCAATTATTGACGCTGCCTCTCTGGCCGCCGCTTTGTGATTAAGAGCATGAAACAAACTTAGTCGTTCAATAGATTTCAAACCAGAGTATCTTGCAACGGGACTCATCTCATCAACAGATGGCGGGTCAGCGATATAAGCCGGCTTGCCTATTTCCTGACTCAATCGATCTGCGATGAGAGCTCCAAGATTGCTGGCATGACTGCCGTAAAACTCGCTACTGAGAACCTGCTTCATTGCTTCATTGATTACATATACTCCGCTGCTGACAGGCCCGATTAGACCACCTCTGGCCATAATCAGGTCGATCTTAGATATAGCCGCTGTTCCTTCAGTTTCAGCAACTGTCAAAAACTCTCTTATATATTTAAGCCTGAGTTCTATTTGCTCCTTCTGGTCAGCTAGTTTGTCCAGTTCAGCTATGTCATGGTTGAGATCTCTCTTGAGCAGACATTTATTGCCAGAAAATAAACCGATTTTTGTCGAAGTGGATCCAGGATTAATTGCTAGAATAAATCCGCTCATAACAACGATCCTCCAGAGCTATTCAGCCATAATTATCAGTTGTAATACATTTTTCCCCGCAGAAACCTGATAGGAAAAACGCTGTCGATTCAGATTGCTGCCTGACAGAGCAGTTTTAAACATCTCATCAAATTGATCCTGTGATATTGGCTCAGTCCCTTCGAATAGCAGCTCAAGCTGATCATCGCGATCATCGGCGAAATCACTGATCATCAAAAATTTCTGCAGCTTATCTTTGAGCATGTCAACATCATTTACTATCAATTCATTTTGACGGAAATAGTGAGCTCCATCTGCTGCCGCTGTTTTATAATTTTCTCGCTTCCATTGATGGGTTTCTGACATCATATCGTCAGATCTAAGAAAATGTCTGTGATCTACCGGACCTGACGGACCACGATCAGGCACTGGATCATCATGCGTCACATCAATGTGATAATAACCACCATCGAGCTTGACCAGATTCCAGGCATGCTCAATACCATCAGCCTGTCCGGAGATAACCTGGCATTCGATCGACATCAGATCGCAAATAAGCTTAAATGACTGGGCATATCCTTTGCAAAGAGAGTAATCGTCAAGGAGGGCGCTGGCTGTCTGGTTATTACTCTGATTCAACGAAGTGTCATAGCTGATACGGCGGACCAGTTCATCATGAGCGATCAAAAGTTTCTCCCATTCAGCTCTGTCTGTACCAGCGAGATCAACTATTGCTTGAGCCTCACTGATCATTGCCGCCTTAATTTGTTCCAGTTCATTTACATCTAAATTTTCGTAACGGTCATATTTCTTCAGCTTAAGCGTCATAGAAGTTAGATAGCGGCTGCCCCAGCCTGATTGCAGCTCATAGCCGACCTGCATAGCGCCATCCAGATAGAATATAAACGGGTCCTGCATGTATTTGTATTCAAAAACCTTTACTACCCTGTTTATCAGTTCATCAACTCTGTTTTCCTCGATTCGGAATCCATCCAAACAACTGGTCAGGTCAATCTCCACAGCAAAATTATCCAAATACGATGACATGCATTCAAGCAGTAAATCATCAGTAATATCATCAAGAGAGCCTTCATCATCCGGTATCGTATCGCTCTGAGTGCTGCCATCACTCTCTATTGTTTGACCAGGCTTAATATCTACAAAAAAACTTGATCTCTCAGTCTCCGTGGTTTCTGAATCGCTTCCCTGCTGATCGTCACCATTATCAGCAGAGGACTCTGTAAGCATCTTGGTAAAATCAGAAAAAAAGCAGGAAGTGAGCGCCGTTACCAGCAGCATAGCCAAAATAAGCGCCGCTGTTCGTAGTGCTCTCCTTCTGCCAGACTTATTCATCACCTAGCTCCTGAGCCAATATATGCGTAATTGGATCGCCGCATCGTCTCATCTCCTCGAGCATCAGACACTTCATTCTGCTAACCTGCTCCGACTCATCATCGATTCTGTTGACAAGCTCATAGGGATCCCTCTGCAGATCATAAAACTCATCTATATCTGTCGGATTCCACACCAGCTTATAACGACTATCTCGATACATTCTTTGAGAATACAGACCACTGGTTATACCAAGCTGACTTGATAGAACACCGTTTCTGCGGCATGCATCACTATCACCTTGGTCACTCGGCTCCTGCCAGTAACAAGATAAGTCGAAGCCCTGATAATCCTTAGGTGTATCGCCCTGAAGCAGTGAGGTTAATGTCGCAGGTATATCTAACAGGCTGCTGACAAGCTTCTCACAACGCAACCCAGCAGGTATTACACCTGGCCAGTGCAGCAGCATGGGAACTCTCATAATTTCATCGTAGCAGCAATACTCATTGCCCGCGAGCCTATGACTGCCGCACATTGAGCCTGATGCTGCTGTGAAAATGATTAGAGTATCCTCAAGTAGTCCCATTTGGTTTATCTGCGCAACCAATTGACCCAGTGCTTCATCGATTCTTCCGGCCTGCCTGTTAGAATTTGATGCTCTTTCAGACCAGTCAGTCCAAAGATTTTGCTTCTCAGCGCAGCGTTGCTGCAATCTCATTTGCGCTTTGGGCTTATTCTTTAAATCATCAGCAAAATTTGGCCATGGAGGCATTGGAATATCCTTCCCGCCATTATCCTTCTCCTCAATCGAAGGAATAAAATCAGGAAAGCTTAAACACAAATGCCAGGGAAGTCCCTGTTGCCCGTATGCCCGCAGCCATTCGGCGGCGGCCTGAGCCAGATCCTTGGGCTTAGGACCTACATTGGCAGCAATTGTAGTATAGCCATAATCCTCTGGCCTGCTGTCCTGCAGCCGCCACTCACCAAGCCATGAGCAGAGCCAATTTTGCTCCTGAAGCCACTTAGTCCAAACAGGAATATCAGATATTGGGCGCGAACTCTTAAATTCATGGGGGAAAAACCTGTCGGCGTTGATCCTGCGGCCATTCAACAAAGTACTCTGCGCCAGTGAATAGTTGGGATGCGGGGTATAAGCCTGCTCAAACCAAACTCCATTACCGGCAAGCCAGTCAAGATATGGTGTATGACTCAGCCGCATTCTGCTGCTGCCGATACAGTCATATCTCATTCTCTCAGCGATAATCAGTAATATATTAGGTTGATGCTTCATTCTCCACCTCAAACAATTTACTTGCGCAACTTGTTATCACAACGATCTGCTTACTGTGTTTGCTTAAGCTCCATCGGCCAACGTTTGACAAAATAAACCTGAATCAGAGTAGCGACCACCAAAGCGCCAAGAGTTATCAGCAGGTATTGCCAGAAATTCACCTTATCATTCATGAAATTCGGCATGAGTATAATTGCCATTACAGCTAAAAAAATCAAATTGATCGATCTTTTTCTGGATGCCGAAAATGTTATTTGCTCTCCACAGTTCTTACAGACAAAATCCATTTTACTGGGTATGTAGTTCTTCCAGCTGGGGACGACCTCGTGTTGACATGCAGGCATCTCAGGAAGCGGTTTTGATGGCTTGGCTGGTTTATCAGCTTCGGCCCTTTGCTTCTCCTCAGCCAGCTTCTCATAAGCGGCGTACATTTCAACGAGCTGTCGCTGTTCATCAGTATATTCTTCACTTTGGGCGTTTTCTGATTTTTCAGCTGTTTGCTCAACCTGTTCTACATTCGTTTCAGACTCAATTACATTGTCCGCTTGAGCCTGCTCATCAGCGTCCTCCGTTTCCTCATAAATCTCTTCATAAGGACCGTATATAACGATCAATACAATAACAAGAAAATACACTGCTGCCATACCAAACAAAATAGCCATGTTAATCAAAAATTTCTCAACACTTGGGTCAGCATCATTATTGCTGAAGGCTCTGAACAATATAATCATTATAAAGAGCGCGTTGGCAGCCTTGAGACCTGTCTGAAAACGCGGTGTCAGTTGAATTTTCGCGCCGCATTTTTGACAAATATGCTTCGGGCTGCGAGCGAATAACTGACTAAATTTGAAAATAGGCTTATGCTTGCATGACATCGGTAAATCTCCTCTTATAACAAGTATTTAGGACAGTTTTGATACTCTTAGGTTTAAGCTGATCATTGCATTTTACCACATATAAGCTCAGCTGAGCAGCATTCTGTCATTGGCAAGCTGTGAGCCGCTGGCCTTCTCAAACATATGCAGCAGATCATCAACATGAAGTCTGCTCTTGTCATCGCCTTGGATATCAAGGATTATTCGGCCTTCATGCAGCATTAATAATCTGTTGCCATATTTGATCGCATCTCGCATATTATGCGTTATCATCATTGTTGTTAATTTCTGACGACCTATAAGCTCCTCTGTAAGCGCGAGCACTCTGGCACCTGTTTTGGGGTCAAGCGCAGCTGTATGCTCGTCAAGTAGCAGCATTCGGGGCTCCTTGAGTGTAGCCATCATAAGTGTCAAGGCTTGCCTCTGGCCGCCTGACAAAAGCTTGATCTTCGCTCCCAGACGCCCTTCAAGTCCTAGATCCAGCTTGCCGAGAATTTCCCGGTATTGCTCACGTTCAGACTTGGAAATGCCCCAGCCGAGGCCTCTGCTCTTGCCTCTGCGGGCAGCCAGCGCGAGGTTTTCATCAATACCCATATCACCTGCCGTTCCACGCATCGGATCCTGGAAAACTCTGCCAAGAAGCGCGGCTCGCTTATGCTCCGGCATCCAGGTCACATCCTGATCATCCAACATGATCTTTCCGCCGTCTGGCAGAAGAACACCTGCTATCAAATTGAGCAATGTTGACTTTCCTGCGCCATTTCCACCGATCACGGTTACAAAATCACCTGTATTAATCGTCAGATCAATGTTTTTTAGAGCCTGATGTTCATTTGGTGTGCCGATATAGAAGGTCTTGCTGACCTGATTCATCTTAAGCATTGATCTTCCTCCTGCGTTGTTTGTACTGCCTTATTTCCGATCGCATAACCGGCAGGTATAAGGCAAGTGCCACCAAAACAGCAGTGAAAAGCTTGAGGTCAGTCGACTTGAGCCCCAGCCTTAATACCAGTGTAATTACGATCCTGTAAACGATCGATCCGAAGATAACCGCCAGAAGTCTGAACATGAAATTGCGCTGAGTGAACAGAACCTCACCGATAATTATAGCAGCTAATCCGATAACAATGGCTCCGGTACCCATCCCGATATCACCATAGCCCTGCTGCTGCGCGATCAGTCCGCCTGACAAGGCAACCAGAGCATTGCCCATTACAAGTCCTAGAATTATAGTTGTATCAGTATGGACTCCCAATGCCCTGATCATATGTGGATTATCACCAGTGGCTCTGATCGCACTGCCGATCTCTGTCCCAAAAAACCAATACATAAGTGCGATAACGCCAGTCATGAAAAGTATACCTACAGTCATACTGATCCATCTGGTGGGAAAACCTATATTTTCCAACCAGGTGAAAATTGTTGGTACTCGCAGCAGCGGTATGTTGGGTGAACCCATAATCCTCAAATTTATCGAATATAGTGCGATTTGAGTCAGAATACTCGCAAGAAGTCCCGGAATTTTCAACTTAGTGTTTAACAACCCAGTACTTAAGCCGGCGATCATGCCGCCTATCATAGCAATCAAAACAGCCAGCAGAGGATTAACTCCACGCGCTGCCAGTACAGCTGACACGGCGCCGCCAAGAGTGAAGCTGCCATCAACAGTCAGATCGGCAAAATTCAACACCCGAAAGGTTATATAAACTCCAAGGGACATTATCCCCCACAATATGCCAAGCGAGATAGCGCTATGAATTATCCAGAACATTTTCAGTATTCTCCTTCTATCTGAATGCGCAAAGCTGCCGACTGACAATAGCCGCAAAACTATCATCAGCCGGCAGAAGACATCAGAAGCATTTATTTACCAAATGTATTTTTCTCTGCCAGCTCAGCAGGAATTGCGATACCTAGTGAATCAGCGATCTCTGTATTAATACTGAAATCAACATCATTAAGATATTCAATTGGCATATCAGCAGTCTTAGCGTCATCCTTAAATATTCTGACAGCCATTTCGCCTGTCTGATATCCAAGCTTGTAATAGTCAATACCTACTGTCGCAAGACCACCATTATCTACCATGCCGCTCTCACCAACAATAACAGGAATTCCAGCCGGCTCGGTTACCATCGTAACAGTTGCCATCGCGTTTGCGAAAGCATTATCTGTCGGAATGTAAATGGCGTCGGCCTTTCCAATAACTGATTCAACGACCTGTTGAATCTCATTCGAGGCTGATATCGTTGCCTCAATACTCTCAAGTCCTCTGGCAGCTATGGCTTCATGTGCCAGATTAGCCTGGAAAACAGAATTTGTTTCGCTGGAAGTATACAGCACAGCAACAGTTTTCACATCCGGAACCAACTCAAGCATCAGATCTATCTGTTCTTTTACCGGTGTCAGGTCTGATGTGCCTGATACATTACCACCAGGCTTCTCGTTTGAATCAACGATACTGGCATCCGCAGGATCAGTTACAGCTGTGACAAGAATCGGGATATCCTTGATCACATTAGCCGCGGCCTGCGCTGCCGGAGTCGCTATCGCCAACACCAGATCAACCTTGTCATTTGCGAATTGCGTCGCGATAGTCTGACAATTAGCCTGCTCGCCCTGCCCATTCTGATAATCAATAGTGATATTCTCGCCATCAATATACCCGGCAGCCTTAAGAGCATCAGCGAAGCCCTCATATGAAGCGTCCAGAGCTGGATGCTCAACTAATTGAACAACACCTATCTTCAGCTTGTCATCTGACTTGCCGCAGGCAGCAATACCAACGGCCATTACGACAGCAAGAATTGCTGCCAGAAACCTAATACCTTTGTTCATAACTTTTCCTCCCATACTACGTTTGCTTCAGATTATTGAAAAAGTTTAACATCGCTTACAATTAGCTGTCAACAGCTCATGTTACAAGTCCTTGGCCTTGCTCACTTCATCCAGCCTATCGATAAATTTCCTCATCAGCATACGCGCTCCACCTGAGATGATTCTGCCATTGAGCATGGCGATCAAAGCATCAAGCCGATAAAGGTCCATATCCTTACCGCCCAGCAGCGCAATACTGCGAAGAGGTGTCTGCTCCCATGTAGCGATCAGCTGGCGTTCACGTATGCTGCCCTTCTCCGGATTATCATATGCCTTCTGTAAGCCTGAAAATATCTCAAGCATCACACGTCTGGCAAGCTTGCTGTTACCTAAATCATTGATAGGTGTATTAAAATCTATTCGGGGTGCTTTAATTCGCTCAGCTGTAGTTTTATCTATTGTCTGCAAAGACCTGGCAGTTCTCATACGCCTGGCAAAATCAGCACTGTTTACCAATAGCCTGCCGTCGGCAAAATCCTCTGATTGCAAGCGGCCTGAAGCGATTCGATCATAAACTGAAATGCCAGCGCCTATTATGTCACCTGTTCTTTCAGCTCTCTGCCCGTCACCTGTAAACAAATCAGCCGTCTCTCCCAAATAGCTGACCGCTGTCCGCAGCCAGATATCGTGACAGGACGATCCAGCAACGAGCTCATAGCTCCCCTGATCTGTCACCCAGCGTCCAAGCTCAGCATCGTATCTGGCAAGTGCCCTGCTATCAAGAGTGAAGCTGACCATTCTTGTTTCGCCTGGTTCCAAAAACACCTTGGCAAAAGCCTTGAGCTCAAGCGCTGGACGGTCAACAGGACTGCCCGGAAATGATACATATATCTGAACAACCTCAGAACCGGCTAAGCTGCTGATATTCTTAAGATAACAGGTCAGCTGTATCTTCTCATCCGCCTGGAAGGAATCTCGGTCTAGTGCCAAACCTGACCATTCGAAGCTCGAATAGCTAAGTCCGAAACCAAATGGCCAAAGCACATTTTTCTGAGCGCTAATGTAATATCTATATCCGACATAGATGCTTTCTCTATATTCGACAGACGCATCATCACCGGGGAAGCAGGCTGCACAGGGAGTATCCTCCAATCTTAATGGCCAAGTCTCAGCAAGCTTACCGCAGGGATTAGCCAGGCCAAGGAGTATTCTCGCAACCGCGGTTCCGGTTGCCTGTCCGCCCAGGTATGCCAGTAATACAGCCTGAAATCTATTGATCCAAGGCAACTCGACAGGAGATCCTCCGAAATATACTGCTACCTGTCGAGGCTGTACCGTCCATAGCTTATCCAGCAAAACACGCTGCGACTCAGGAAGTCTCATATCACTTCGGTCAAAGCCTTCAGACTCGGCATGATCTGGTAATCCGATACAGACTATAGCAATATCAGCCGAGCCTGCGATATCCAGAGCCTCCTGCAACAACTCCGCGCTTGGTTCATCGCTGTTTTGATCGAAACCTCTGGCATAAGTAAAGCTCAGCTCAAGTTCCTGTAGTGCGGAAATCAAATCATCCTGCCTTGCAGGATTTACTCTTGAGCTTCCATGTCCCTGAATTCTTGGAGCAGCAGCGAAATCACCTATGACAGCTATTCTCTGATTCAGCTTCAGTGGGAGAGTTTTTTTATCATTTTTGACCAGAACCATTGATTGCTCGGCAGCCCTCAGAGCAAGATAGTGATGCTCATCCTCCAAGCCAGAAATTTTCTTCATACTGCTGCCCTGGCATTTATCGTGCAGATCCAACATTCTGCTGACAGATTCATCCAGAACGGCCGGAGACAACTCTTTGGTTTTTAAAGCTTTTACGATTTCTCCCACATGGTATGAGCCACTTCCCGGCATTTCCAGATCAAGCCCTGCCTTAAGTCCGTCCAGTCTGCTGTTCACTGCTCCCCAATCTGATATCAAAACACCGTTGAACTTCCACGAGCCGCGCAGCAGCTCACGATTAAGATAAACATTTTCACAGGCATATGTTCCGTTTATTTTATTGTAAGAGGCCATAACCGACCAAGGACGGGCCTTACGAACAACGTGTTCAAACGCTGCCAGATAGATTTCATGCAGTGCTCTCAAATCTACAATCGCGTCAATGAGCATTCTGCGGGTCTCCTGGCTATTCACGGCATAATGCTTGAGACAGGCTCCAATCTGCTCTGATTGCAGTCCTTCGACCCAGGCAGCAGCCAGTTGTCCCGTCAGAAAAGGATCCTCTGAAAAATATTCGAAGTTCCTGCCGCCTAGAGGAGAACGCTTGATATTGATTCCTGGACCAAGCAGAAGATCAGTGCGGCCTTTGCATTCAGCCGCAAGTGCTCTACCTATCTGAAGCATCAGCCCCTTATCCCAGCTGCAGGCACTCGTACAGGCAGCCGGAAAACAGGTCGCCTTGTCACCATCGCCAAAAGGCTTATGCTCCTTATCCGGATCTATATTCCGGAGGCCATGCGGTCCATCTGATGTCATGAGGCTTCTAATACCGAACCGCGGCAGTGCTGAGGTTCGCCAATGGTCTCTGCCAGTTACCAGCCATGCCTTATCTACCGGCATAAGTCTTTCTATCATGCTTACTTGCTCTGATTGAGATATACTAGTTTTCATATTATTCTCCACAGTCGACTTTTACCAATGCAGTGATTTTTGTCCATTATCGCATAACATGCTTCTAGTTGTCTGTAATAGTGTGAGCTGATTCTGCAGCAAAAGCGTCCGAAAGCTCAGAGGCCAGCTGACTTACTGGATCATCTCCCGCAAGCAAGTCTGAAATACCGCCAATTTGCCTTACACGTTGAGGATAGTCAGTTATGATTCCGTTAATATCGTACTGTAATACTGTCTTTATATTTCTTTCTGAATTTACAGTCCATACCCAAACCTGCCTTTTTTGCTCACGCGCAAGCTTGATAAAATTCTCAGTCAGCATATTTTGACTGATTGTGTAGAAATCAACATCCATTCGATCCAGTCTGCCGGCAGAAGCAGTGAGAATTTGTCCTATTCTTATTTCCGGATCCGACGACCGTAGTTCAGAAAGAAAACGCGGGCTGAAGCTCTGCACCAGACATGTATCAGCAAGATCATAGGTTCTCAGAATCTCTGATAGAAGCTTCGCTGCGAGCTCAGGCTCACCTGTCAGCTTAACATCGATCAATATATTTGTTCTGTCACCAATATGGAGTATAGCCTCCTCAAGTGTTGGTATGCTTTCTCCAGCAAATTCATCAGAAAACCAACTGCCGGCATCTATTTGCTTCACTTCTTTTAGTGTCATATTTTTCACAGATCGATCTGTACCATCAATTCTCCTGAGTGTATTATCATGGAACAGCACAAGCACATTGTCAGCTGTAACCTGCACATCAATTTCAACATAGTCTACTGCCTGAACTATAGCCGCCTCAATCGCTGATAACGTATTTTCTGGTGCTTGAATCGGATCTCCACGATGAGCAGCAATCATAACATTCCATCTGGCATGCACGATGTTGCTGTAAATTTGTGTATTAAGCATAAATGTCAACGAAAGTAAAACGAAGAAGGCTAGCCGATAGGCAATCCTGTACTTCACAACAGTCTCAGTTAGTCTTGATTCAAGCTTACCGGCTATCCAGCTTCCCGATAGTACAAGATCATCCTTAGGTTGATTTTGAAAATCATAATAGAGTCTATTGATAAAAATTATATTCAGCGGAATCACCAGCATAGTCAATATAAAAC
>CAZSLR010000007.1:0-25436 GCA_964607635.1 uncultured Oscillospiraceae bacterium | reverse complement strand
CACATGCGCCCGTAGCTCAATTGGATAGAGCGTCTGACTACGGATCAGAAGGTTATGGATTCGATTTCTGTCGGGCGCGCCATTAAGCAGCTGGCCCTGGAACCTAAAATTCCAGGGCTTTTTTGTTGTCCGCAGCACTGTCAGCTAAACCAGGCAACTCCTCCATGATGCAGCATCGTCCCCGTAAAAATAAACAATGCCAGAACTGGAGCCAGCCAACGGCCCATATTCAAATCGACATTTTTGCTTCGATTGATCCATACATTCAATATTGCCAATGTAATTGCTGTTAAGCCTCCGATTATGACAGTTCCTGGCCATGCGGTCATCAGACCAGCCGCAGCGGCAACGATCATCTCGTGACCTGGATAGCGAAGCTGAAGCTGCCAGAGACGTAAGAAGTAAAGCAGCAGAACGTATAGGAGCATGGACATCAGACCGATCAAATGCAGCATTCTGTCAGCTTCGAGCATTGCGTTGATCACTGCTGGTGCGAGCAGCCAGATATAGAGACCGGCCGGAGGCTTGCTGCCGTCAAAACGGATCATCATCCAGACAATGAGAGCGCTGAACGCGATAGCAAGTAAAACTGACTGAGCAAGCCTCAAGTCTAAGCCAGCAGGATGAAATATGATAGCCACAATGGTAAAAGCCACCGAAGCCGTAGTCTCGATGATCGCATAGCGTGCAGAAATAGGTTCACCGCAGTAACGACATTTTCGTTTGAGTGTCAGATAGCTGATAACAGGCACAAGATCCTTCGCAGCCAGCTGATGACCACAGGATGTACAATGTGATCGGTCGGTAGTGATATTCATTCTCCGGGGCAGCCTATAAATACATACATTTAAAAAACTGCCGATGAGTGCCCCATAAAGCGCAAACAATATAATTATGAAAGAAGTCATCTTCTTCTGCTCCTTGCTGTTATGATGTCTTAAGGTTAGTGTAACATAGGCTGTGTATCCTTTACATTTTACCATGCCTATGCTAAAATCTTGTAGCTATTGTCAACATGGCACCAGGGGTGCTTTTTAGGAGGAATATATACTATGGCTTCTGTGATGGAAAAGAAAGAAAAAAATGTGGTCACACTTACTATCGATGTCTCACCCGAAGCTTTTGCCGAAGCTCTGCAGCGTGCTTTTGCGAAGAATAAAAACAGGTTCAGTGTACCTGGTTTTCGCAAAGGTAAGGCTCCAATGCAAATAGTAACCAAATACTATGGCGAGGGTGTTTTATATGATGACGCAATTGATTTTGCGGCTACTCCTGCTTATACAGCAGCTATTAAGGAGCATGGCATCGAACCTGTATCCAGACCTGATATGGATATAATTGAGATCGGGCGCGAAGTAGGTTTGAAATTTACAGTTGATGTCACAGTTAAGCCTGAGGTGGAGCTCGGCCAGTATAAAGGTGTCGAAGCTGTTATGCCTGTAGTTGAGATAACTGATGAAGATGTTGAGCGTGACCTGAAGAGCGTTCAGGAACGTAATTCACGTCAGATCAAGATTGAGGACCGTGCCGTCCAAGAAGGCGATACAGCAAATATAGATTATGAAGGCTTCCTTGATGGTGTTCCTTTCGAAGGTGGTAAGGGCGCTGATTATGATCTTAAAATCGGCTCTAATACCTTTATTCCAGGATTTGAAGAGCAACTGATCGGCAAAAATGCCGGAGAAGAGTTCGATATAGATGTGACTTTCCCCGATGATTATGGTAGTGAAGAGCTCAAGGGCAAGGCTGTTGTATTCCATATAAAGCTCAATGAGATCAAAGTCCGTGAATTGCCTGAGCTAGACGATGAGTTTGCTAAGGATGTCAGCGAATTTGACACTCTAGATGAATACAAAGCAAGTCTGCGCGAGAAGCTTGCGGACAACGCTCAGAAGCGTGCTGATGGCACTTTTGAAGACAACGTTGTTCAAGCTGTTTCAGCTAATGCGACGGTTGATATTCCAGATGCGATGATTGACAGAGAAGTCGAACAGATGATTCAAGAGCAGAGTCAGCAAATGCGTTATCAAGGCATTGAGCTTGAGCAGTATCTTGGATATATTGGTCAGACCATGGATGCTTTCAGAGAACAGCTTCGTGATGCAGCCAGCCGCAGAATTCTTATGAGTCTGGTTATTGAAGCTGTTGCCAAGGCAGAAAATATTGAGGCATCAGAAGAAGAGGTCGAAGCTGAGATCGAGAGACTGGCTGGTATGTATCAGATGAAGGCTGAGGATCTCAAGTCAAGAATGCTTGGCGATGACGACAACTTCGTAAAAGAGAATGTAATTCGTCAGAAGGCTGTTGAGTTGTTGAAGGCTGAAGCCGTTAAGATCGCTCCTCCTGCCGTTGAAGAACCTGAGGAAGAAGCAGAAGCTGAATAATTAAAATTGCAGCACCGCCTTAATTACAAGTAACCTGTGTATCAGGCTCATAAATGCTTGATCGGGATTAGTTTATTTAGATTGCGGATATGTTAGAATACAGATTAGAATAAAAAAGGTGAGGGGGAGCTTGTATGAGTTCCCCATCTCCATATGGAAGGAGTTTTTTCTATGAGTTTAGTACCTGTCGTTGTTGAACAAACCAATCGTGGTGAGCGTTCATATGATATTTTTTCCAGGCTTCTTAAGGAGAGGATCATCATTCTTAGTGATGAGGTTAATTCCGTTACCGCAAGCCTTGTAACAGCACAGCTGTTGTTTCTCGAGGCTGAGGATCCCGACAAGGATATTCAGCTTTATATCAATAGTCCTGGAGGCGAAGTAACATCAGGCCTTATGATCTATGATACCATGCAGTATATCAAGGCGGATGTCCAGACGATCTGCATGGGTATGGCCGCAAGTATGGGCGCGTTCCTTCTAGCAGCCGGAACACCGGGAAAAAGGTTCGCTCTGCCAAATGCGGAAATCATGATTCACCAACCATCTGGCGGTGCTCAGGGTCAGGCGACTGATATCCATATCGCAGCTGAGCATATACTTAAAATGAAGCAACGTTTGAATAAGATCCTTTCAGAACGTACAGGCCAGTCTATAGAGAAGATTGCTCTGGATACAGAAAGAGACAGATGGCTGGATGCCGAGCAGGCGAAGGAATACGGACTAATAGACCATATCATGGAGAAGAGGGCTTAATAAATGTCAGAAAACGGAAATAAGGGCAAAGGCAGCGGCAGTCAGCCGCCACGCGGCAAGAAGGGAACCGGCTCATCACAGGATATATATACACCGGTATCTTGCTCGTTTTGTGGAAAATCTGAAGGCCAGGTCAGCAGACTGATCGCGGGTCCTGGTGTTTTTATCTGCAACGAGTGTGTTCAGCTGTGCGAGGAAATACTTGATGAGGAGATGGAGGTTCTCGAAGCTGAAGCCGCTGAATCTCCGGCTTTTGCCGAGATGATGTCTCCGCTGAAGATCAAAGAGGCTCTTGATCAGTATGTAATCGGACAGGATCGTGCCAAGAAGGCTTTGTCTGTGGCTGTTTACAATCATTACAAGCGTGTATTTACCGCAGGTAGTGATAACAATAAGAACAAGAAGCATAAGGATAAGACTAAGACTGACGCTAAGAATGATTCACAGGATGTCGAGCTCTCAAAGAGCAATATCATGCTTCTGGGCCCGACTGGCAGCGGTAAAACTCTGTTAGCCCAGACACTTGCTAGAATTTTGGATGTTCCCTTCGCGATTGCTGACGCAACTGCTTTGACAGAGGCTGGCTATGTTGGTGAAGATGTTGAGAATATTCTGCTGAAGCTTATCCAGAATGCAGATTTTGATATTGATAAGGCACAACGCGGAATTATCTATATTGACGAGATCGACAAAATCACAAGGAAGTCGGACAACCCTTCTATCACTCGTGATGTTAGTGGAGAAGGTGTTCAGCAGGCTCTGCTTAAGATTCTTGAGAGCTCCATAGCTAATGTTCCGCCACAGGGTGGACGCAAGCATCCACATCAGGAATTCATTCAGATAGACACTACTAATATTTTGTTTATCTGTGGTGGTGCTTTTGATGGAATGGAGAAAATAATCCAGAACAGGATCGGCCAGAAATCAATTGGATTTGGCGCGAAAATCGAGACCAGGCAAGAGAAGGAGGCTGTAAATATTCTGAGCAGCATAATGCCTCAGGACCTGTTGAAATACGGCCTGATACCTGAGTTTATCGGTCGTGTACCGGTTATTGTATCACTGGAAGGTCTGACAGAGGATGCTCTTGTACGGATACTGCAGGAACCAAGAAATGCTTTGGTCAAACAGTACAAGAAGCTGCTGGAATTCGATGATGTAGAGCTGGTATTTGAAGATGAAGCAATCCGTGAAATTGCCAGACAGGCCTTGGAACGTAAAACAGGCGCAAGAGGCTTGAGGGCTATTTTGGAAGAGATCATGCTTGATGTGATGTTTGATGTGCCGTCCAGAGATGATGTCGCTGTTTGTACTATCACAAAAGCCTGTGTTCTGAAGCAGGAGCAGCCACAACTTACATTGAAGGAAGAGAAATCAGCGTAGGCCGCTTTGCTGCTGAACCGAGCAGTAATTAGATATTTTGACATATTATGACGAGAATTGTCACTAAGCAGGTGCCCACAGTGGGCCCTGCTTTTTGTATGCTGTTATCACGTGGTATGGGGAGCTGATGAGTTTTCGTATTCAGGAGGTGCAGTATTTATGACCGATAACATAGTCAGACATTTTGATGATCTGGCAGCAGAGAATCTGATAGCAACCGGATCGAGAGGATCGACCTGGATAGTATACTCAGATTCCGGCAAGCCAGAATATATCGCTAAGAGGAAAGCGTCTTTTGCTGACCAGTCAGTACCTGAGCTGCTTGAGCAGATATGCCATCCATCTCTGCCAAGATGCTTTGGCAGTTCATACATAGTTCCTACTGAGGACTCGTGCTATCTCTTCGAATACGTTGATGGTCAGAATCTTTCTGATTATCAGGCCAATGATAAAAACATGACTATCCATATATTCGCGCAGCTGTTTGATCTGCTGACCTTTATCCAGACAATGTTTGATCTGCCCTTGCTTCATCTAGATATCAAGCCTGAGAATATTGTTGTTGGAAGAAACGGAATACCCGTATTAATAGATTTTGACTCGGCATGTCTCGATCCTCTCAAGATTAAAAGCTGTACACACCTCTACGCCGCACCTGAACACCGAGGTGGTAAACCTCAGACCTCAAGTGATGTGTATTCTCTGACGCTGGTAATGCTTGAGTATGTGCTCAAGATCAAAGCTTCGGACATAATCCGGATGCCCCTTGCTGAATTGTTCGCGATATTGCCTGATGAGCTTGGAGGCATAAGAAAAATACTCACACGATGTCTTGCGTCAGATCCACAGGCAAGACCGGAGCCCGATGAGATAGCTTCTCGTTTGAAGAGCTTCAGGTTGGAGGAGACCGCTCCTGCCAACACAATTGCTGACTGTTCCAAGCAGGAAGATGCCTCTGTTATTTGTGTCTGGCACTCAGCAGAGTTTGCATGCGAGCTGGCAGCAGCCGCTGCCAGACATAAGAGCGATGTCCTGTTGATAGACGCGGATTGGCTGGATCCAAGATCCGATCTGCTGCTAGGCCTTGAGAAAATTGATCGAAGCAATATGGAGTCTGTATTGACTGCTTATCTTGATTCAGCACTCAATGCCGCACGTGAAGATTTACTTGATATAGATAAGCTGCGTTCTCTGGTTAGAAAAACAACGGTTCCGGGATTGTCTCTGCTAATGCCTTCGGGAAGATTGGAATATTATGAGCGTGAGCTCTCAGAAGAGTATTGCCATGTCATAGAAACTGCGAAAAAGCATTACGATCTGGTTATCGTATTGGCAGGGCCACTAATTTACGATGACCTGACCTGTGCCTCTCTAGCTCTGGCTGATAAAGTATTAACAACTGTTCGGGCAAATACGGCTGATCTTAGAGCTGTAGGCAGAATCATGACATTTCTGCGTTTGTATCAACTCACTGATATGAAAAAGTTTCATATCGCTGCACATGATTATCACAGAGGGCATGAGATCAGTTTGTCATCGCTTAACGAGCTATGCGATGACAGGCTTATAGGAACAATCTCCCATGATCAGAGAAGGAGATCGCTTATCGGTGGAAGTAAGCCATATGCATTGGTCCCATCGCGAATAAACAGAAGAGAATACAGAACCATGCTAAAAAAGCTGAACGTTATTTAAATAAGCGTCATTATAACAAATAGAAAGAGTTTCAGAAGTACCTTTATGCATTGTAATACGAGGAGTTATAACCATGAGCTTGATTCAATCACCTGAGCTGCTGATCCAGACTGTAAATCGCTGTAATATTTTATCTGAGCGAAGTGCTTGTATGTTAAGAGAAAACACAAATCAGACACAGGATGGGGAGAGCTTATCAGACTTGATCAGCAGAGTTTGTATCAGAATTCTTGACGAGCACCCAGAGCTGGCAATGGCCTCTGATGATTTAGGCAGCATAAGTGTACTTAAGGAGTTAATTGTCAAATACGCTGAGGAAATGAGTATCAGGGCAGGTCTCTATCGCAATCAGCTTCAGCAGCAGGTTCTTGACTCTCTTTTTGGTTACGGCCCATTGCAGTATCTCATTGATGATCCTGATATAACTGATATTGATGCTGTTTCGCCTACTGAGATAACAGTTAAAAAATTTGGTGTACGCATGCGGATCAGCACTGCTTTTGAAAGCTCGACAGCTTATGAGACTTTTTGCCGTTTGTTGATTATTCGTCAGGGTGGACTTATCAATGAAAACGATAGTCATTGCCGTGTAACTGATAAAAAGCTCAGATTGAGAATTAATGTGACTGTCCCGCCAAGGAGCGTTGAACATTCCAGTTTAAGCATTCGTAAACATCCAAGTGGCTCAGTCGGTCTTGAGGATCTTGAGGCAGCCGGGATGTTTGATTCCTCAGACAGAGCGCTTCTGTCTGAAATAGCGTTATCATCATGCAGCTTCTTGATCTGCGGCAAGGGGGGATCCGGCAAAACGACCTTGATGAGGGCAATGATAAACGCGATGCCACCACTGGAAAGAGTACTAATTGCCGAAAGTGATTCTGAAATATATGCTGATAAGCCATGCTGTATGAGTCAGCGTATAAGAAGAAAAAATGAAGGCGGCAGGCCTGTAAGCCTGCGTGATCTGGTTTCGGATGGTTTGACAATGTCTCTGGATACTTACTGTATCGGTGAAATCGTAGGTGACGAGGCTTATGAGTTCTTGCGTGCCGCGTACTCAGGACATCGCTGTCTGGCTACGATTCACGCGATTGGCGCTGAGGATGCTCTCGACAGGCTTGTTTCTCTGGCAAGACCTGTTTCGGCAGGTGAGACTGACCGCTCTTTGAAAAATATGCTTGCTAGAAGTGTGGACCTGATTATTTATCTCAAGTCATTTAAAATTCATAAGATTCTCAGGGTTAAGGAATACAGAAAGGAGAATGATTGTTATGCGTTTGAAGTCATCAGGGAAAAAGAAAATGAGGAAGCAAGTAATTATTCTTACATCGGCACTGAGTCGATGGTGTCAAGTTAAGGCCGATCTGATGTTCGCATTTGAACAGTCTCTAAATGCCGACCTGACCGAGAATCTTAAGCAATCGATCAGAGATATGCTTAGCCGGGTAAGAGGCGGAATGCCACTTGAAAAAGCTCTAAATAGGCTGAGTGATTTTTCTGACCAGGAACAATTTCTCGATCTGATATCAGCTGTAAAGGTAAATGCCAGACATCGAGGAGACTTGCCTGCGCTGATGGAAATGCTGGAGCTGCAGTTTTTTCGCCTAGAAGAAGCTTACCAGCAAAGAAGAATCAGCAGCAGATCAGATCTGCGCAGTACGATATTGTGTTTTGTGGTTGGACTAATAGTTTTTGCAGGTCGATTCATTAGCAGTACTGTGGTCAGAGCTTCTTTTTTGGAAACTGAGATTGGGATCGTTCTTTTGGCAGCTTCAATCGGATGCTACTTTTTAGGACTTATCTCACTTGTCGCAACTATCCGAAGAATTAATGATTGAGGTGTCGATAGTGTTGAAATATCTGCCTGTTGCTATTCTATACTTAGCCTTGTCGGTTCTTATTTATAGATTGATCCCTGTTATCATATGCAGGTCGGATGCAATGATGCAGGATATTCGTAAGAATCTTAACGATACTCAAGCTCCTTACGCAAGCAGACAATCGATCGTTTGGCTGAAGCATGCAAGGGACTTACTGTTGGAAGCCGGAATAAAAAATAGAAGCAGCTGCATAGCATTTGCGTTTATCTACTTAATTCCGCCAGTGATATTTGTTATCGGTAATATGAACTATGCGATTCTGGCATCTCTGTGTTGGATATGTTTGATAAATAACCTAATATCATCGCGAGCGAAAAAAAGATCACAGCATTTCGGCAGTCTTCTCTATAAAATCTATCGCTTCATAAATATGGAGTTAGATTCAGGACTATTGTTGGGAGATATATTAATTTCGCTTCCTGAATCAACAAATGATCGCGAGCTGCGAATGGTTTTAGGTAAAATGTCCGCCGCTTGGCAGTTGACAGGAAACCTGGACCTGGCCGTCAGAGAGCTTGATCATATTTTTGGGAAACATGAAACGGCAGTTCTGGCTAATAATCTCAGACAATGTCTGGTAACAGGCGTTGCCGGCAGGGCATTTGCCCAAATGGAGAGCCTTTTGTTTGCCAGATATATTGAGCATATACGTCGAAAAAGCAAACAGCTGCAGCAATCCTTGCTGATCAGCGCGGTACTTGGGTTGCTGCCTGTAATGATAATTATGCTCTGGCCGATCATATCTGAAATGCTTAACTCGCTGAGCAGTATTTTTATCTAGCACGACTTAATCAATTCAAAAAACCGATCCGTTAACAGCCTTTTGGCGGAAGCACCGCTGAAAATAAAAGAAAGGAAGTACATTAAATGAAGAAGAGAGTTATCGACAAAGTAAAAATCGGGAGAACTACAGAGCTATCGTTCATGAGACCTGCACTGATGAACAAGAAGGGATTTGGTATCAATGAAGTGATTGGGATCGCCGCGGGAATAATCATAGCCGCTGTTGTCATCATTCCAGGGCTGAAGGTATTTTCAGGAACTGTTATGACCCAACTTTCTACCTGGTGGTCTTCACTGGCATCAGATATATTTCAGGGTTGATCGGTATGGGACGAGTGATCGTAATAGCCTTCGGAATCATGATAATGACCTTAGTGCTGGTTCAATCAATACTGCTGATGATTCCCTTCATAAAAAGAGTAGAATTCGACAATCTGTGCTATCAGTATTCATCAAGATTACTGCGTAATGAAGAGATCAGTGAGATTGAGAGATTGCAAATGAGTCAGGATCTTGGCCTGCTTGGATTCAAGAACAGCAGCTGTGATTTCCCTGAGTCTGAAGATGACTGCTTCCTCGTTAAGGTTCGGACATATTATCCAATGAAATATATTGCGTTTGATTTTACAACAAAGGAGATGATGCTGCCATTAAGATTCAACATTTCATCACTGGCAAGAGTAGAAACATATTATCATTAGCAGGTAAAAAAGGAGAAATAGAGTTTGCCATAATAGCAGGAACGATTCTGGTTTTGGTAATGATCCTAATTTTCAATAGCTTGATAACATATGTATCAGAGTATGCGCAGATTAATCGGATCAGAAGCACCATAGACTTAACACTTATCGAAGCCGAAAATATGAAAACTACATATGCGAGTAATGAGGTCAATGGCGTCAGCATCATCAGTCTTGAGCCAGATGCACATACTGAGCGGTTTATATATGATCTGCTTGAACTGAATCTCATTGGAAATGGACTTAACTCATATAAGATAATAGCAGCTGCTGTCGACAAGGGAGACTTTAACCAGAGTCAAGGCGTCATCTTTAGTGTTCCGGTCGTTCGTGTAGGCATCGAAGATCAACAGCAAAGTGTGTATAGAAAAAATATTAATGCCTTCAGAATGATTCATCCTGAGGATCTATCAGATAACTGAGAGGAGACAATCAATGAAGAGAGCTAAGCAAATAGGCATAGCCTTAATGATTACTGCCTGCATTTTGCTTTTAGTCTGGTTAAGCCGTCCTGCACAGGCAGACATTGAATACACCAGGTACGCGGCTGCTGCCAGGGAAGTATCTGCAGGTACAAGATTTACCGCAGATGATGTTGTTATGGTCGATCTGCCGACAGGAAGCCTGATCGCAGATTATTACACCTCTAGTGATCAGATAATAGGACTTGCATCAATGGTCGACATTTCAACTGGTGAGCTATTGAGCAAAAATCAGCTGATACCGAAACCTCGAGGACTGGAGTATCCGTTTCAGCCGGAAGGCACAAGACTTATGACGATTGAGCTTCCGGCCGGAGCGGCAAATGGATTCTGGCTTACGGCAGGCAGCAGAGTTGATATTGATATGATAGCAAGATCCTCTGATGCTGAGCCGGCCATAGTAAGCCTGGAAAATATTGAGGTCGTATCTGTATTGCCAGCTGGAGGAATGAATGACCTTGGTGAGACAGGAGCTGTTACGGGAAGATCGCTTATATGTCTTGCTCTCAGCAGAACAGACGCTCTTAAGCTGGCAGAAGGCATAATGAACAGACAGATCAACCTTAGCGTTATTTGCAGTCAATAAGCCAATATGAGAAAAAGTGCTGACAAAAAGCTCTGAAGGTTACTCTTCAGTCGATACAAGTTCACACACACCTGCTTTTCTGCTATTATGAAGGGCAGGTGATTTTTATGTTTGAAGAACTTTTACCGGCAGTTGAACGTGGTGTCCTCGATGCAGCAGGATCTATTCCCGTAGTTTTCAAAGGTATCGAGAGAGCTTTTGAGAAGGGTACTGTCCAGTCTGCAGCCAGCAGACATGACTATCATGAGCTGACATATATGCGCAGCGGCCGGGCTGAATTTGAAATCGAAGGGCGCAAGATGACACTGGAAAAAGGTGCCACCGTTGTTATTCGTCCTCATATGGCACATTCGATTGAGCTGAGGGATAGTCATGCGGACATGATAGTCCTCTATTTCGGTTTCTCAAAAACCTATTCTGATGATCTGGCAAGCAGGTCGCTGGATTCAATCGGACGTCCAGGTTCTAAGGATTTCGCCCCGGAGACCTTGGAGCAGTTTATCAGCTTTGCCAGCGGCAAAGAGAAGACAAGTGAAGATGATAGACGAAACGATCCATACCTTCTGATCAAGGGCAAGAGCCGGCAGGACATAGCCGCTCTTGTTGAGAGAATTTTGAAGGAAAACAGACAAGAATCCTACGGCAAAGATATTATGATGCAGCTGTTGGCCATGGAGCTTCTGGTTGCTTTGGCGCGAGGCCTGCGTGAGGAATGGGAAGAGAGCCTGAGGGTAAGGACCGGGAAAGCCCGTGAGCTTGTTAAGATAGCACGTGATTATATTATAAGGAACCATGACAGGGACATTTCTGTAGCAGAGGCTGCCTCGTATGTTTTTTTAAGCCAAGGCTATTTTACCAGAGCGTTCCGTGACGAAACGGGGATCAGCCCGATGGCGTTTTTGATGCAGGTAAGGGTAGACCATGCTTGCAAGCTTTTGCAGCAACAGGATATTAAGGTGAGTGGCGTTGCTTCTCAGGTTGGTTTTTCCAGTCCGCAGAGATTTAACGCAGCATTTCGCAAGCATATTGGAATGACACCGATGGCCTATAGGCGCATGATACAAGAGCAAGGCCGACAAGCAAAATAGGTGAAGCAGCAAGCAAGACGGGTGATAGATAAATGAATGATATTGAAAAGTTATCAGGTATTTCTCAAGCAAGCGAATTAAGTTCTGGCAGAGTCGATCAGGAGCGTGTTCGCAGGGCTGTGACAGAGCTGCTATATGCCATAGGTGAAGACCCGACAAGACCCGGGCTGTTGGAAACACCTGATCGGGTCGCCAGAATGTATGAGGAAATATTCGCTGGACTGCACCAGGATGTAAGAGACAGTATCAAGGTATTTGATGAAGCAGATCATGATGAAATGATTCTGGTTGGCGACATTCCATTTTACTCAATGTGTGAACACCACTTGTTGCCTTTTATCGGTAAGGCACATGTAGTTTATATCCCGCAAAAAGGGAAAATACTGGGTCTCAGCAAGATAGCTCGAATTGTTGATATGATGTCAAGGAAGCCCCAGCTGCAAGAGCGTTTGACGTCGCAGATCGCAGACATGATAGTTGAGACTGTTGATCCGATGGGCGTCGCGGTTGTGGTTGAAGCTGAGCATCTTTGCATGACTATGCGTGGCATCAAGAAGCCTGGTTCTGTGACTGTAACATCTGCTTTGCGTGGGTTATGTAAAAAAGACGCCAGATCCAGATCGGAGGCTATGGCTCTGATCCGGCGGAGGTGAGAGTCTGATGAAATTGCTTCGTGCCGGCAGACATACGATTGATTTATCGAAGCGCACACTTGTGATGGGTATTCTGAATGTGACTCCCGATTCGTTTTCGGATGGAGGAGACTATGTGTCGTTCGGTGAGGCCATGAAGCAAGCTGAGACAATGATTGAAGCTGGAGCTGATATCATTGATATTGGCGGAGAATCCTCCAGGCCAGGCAGTCAACCGATTAGTGCAGCGGAAGAAATTGCCAGAATTGTTTCGGTCATAGCTGAGATAACCAGAGTTTATCCAGATATCCCGATTTCGGTCGATACATGGAAGCATGAGGTTGCGCAAGCTGCGCTTGAAGCTGGAGCGTCGATTATTAACGATATCTACGGTCTGCATGCTGATAAGGATCTTGCTTCAGTTATTAGCAAACATGAAGCTGCGGTTATACTGATGCATAACGCCGTTATGTATCGGGATGAACAAGCTGCGGTGCAGCATTTTTCATCTGCCTTCAGGATGAAGCCTGAGCAGGCTGAGCGCTACCGGAAGCTTGATCTTTGGTCTTCTGTGATCTGCCAGCTGCAGGACAGTGTTGATTTGGCAATTGAAGCAGGAATCAAGAGGGATCAAATTGTTATAGATCCGGGTATTGGCTTCGGCCTTGATTCTGGCGAATCCTGGGAGCTGATCAGAAATAGTTCCAAGCTCAAGGTAATTGATCTGCCTATATTATTAGCGCATTCACGCAAACGGTTTATCGGCGATTTGCTCGATCTGCCGGTGACGGGGCGTGATCAGGCTACGGCTGTTATAACTGCTGCCTGCGTTGCCGGAGGTGCTGATATTGTAAGAGTTCATGATATCACCAGTAATCGTCAAGCGGCTCTCATCGCGAACAAGCTTTGGGGCGCAGACAGTTCCAGTCTGTTATCGGATAGCAAATATCATGCAGAAGGAAGGCGCGTCGGCAAAGCAGTGAGCAGTCTTATAAATATGAAAGGTATGGTTTTCCATGGGCATACAGGTGTTCTGCTGGAAGAGAAAAAGCTTGGTCAGCGCTTTGTTATCGATGTGACGATGGAGCTGCGGGATAATAAGGCCTCATATTCAGACCTTCTGGAAGACTCTGTAAGCTATGCTGATGTATTTGAACTTATACGTGGTATAATGTCAGACAGACGCTTTGATCTGATCGAGAAACTTGCGGGATTTATAGCAGATGCTATCATTCAGAACTGGCAGATGATACGATCCGTCGAAGTATGTGTGAGCAAGCCGCAGGCCCCGATCGATGGTTGTTTTGAAACGATGCAGGTTTGTGTAAGAAGAGATGCTTGGGTGTGAAGCTGGCCACTGTTGAGGTGCCGACTTTTGCCAGCATGATAGAGCCTGTTTAGGCAGGTCAGGAGGTGCTTGATTATGCTGACCGGCAGAGAAGAGGCTAATCACGATCAACTGAAACAGGCAGCCGAAACGTGGCAGGAAATTATCCTGTCGATGGGTTCGAATTTGGGTGACAGACTTCGGCTGCTAAGAGAATCGATCCAACAACTGGAGCTTGATCCTGATATTGAGATCGAGGCAGTGTCGTCAGTATATGAAACAGATCCAGTTGGATTCACGGAACAGCCGGCTTTTTACAATATCGTGGTAAAAGCCAGGACCAGACTTGAGCCTCTTCAGCTGCTTGCGGCTTGTCAGAGAGTTGAGAAGAAGTTTCATCGTGAGCGCAAGGTCCGCTGGGGGCCAAGAACAATAGATATAGATATTATTAGCTATGATGATATTAGTGTTGACAGTGAGGAATTGACAATACCACATCCAAGGATGAATGAGCGCGAATTCGTCACTCTGCCGCTTGCGGAATTGATGACCGGGATAGTTCAGGCATCACAAAGTGTAAGGCCTCTGTACTCAAATTGGTATTGATATTTCGTAAAAAATAGTTGTTGGGATTTTATTTTAGGACCTATACCGGAGGTATACATGAGTCAGGAAACTAATGATAACAGACAGAACAACCGACAGGATGGTGGTGAACAGAGGAATCGCCCTAACCGCAATCCCAAGAGACACTATCGAGATATAGGCGATTCAGGAGCTTCAAATCAGGATAGACAGGCGCAAGGCGGAAAGAGTGATAGTTCACAGAAGCAGAGAGAGCCTGGACAGCAGAAGAGACAAGGCGGAAATCAACCTCCGCGAAACCGTCGTCCCCGAAATCGCCGACCTGCGCAGGTTGGTGCCGCAGGACCTGTTGAGCGAAAAGAGACTCAACCTAATCGCGACAATAGAAATCGTCAGAGACCTCAGACATCTGAAGCAAAACCACAGAACAACGAAGTTGTGAATGCTCAGAGAGCCTCTGTTCCGGCGGACAAGACAGCTGATACTGATAATAGACAGAATAGACCGCAGCGCCCGGCTAAGCCGCGTAACATTCAAGAGAATCGAACCAATCGCTGGGAGAAAAGGGTCAGACAGGAAGAAACTGCCGAGGATATTCGCAGAGATATCGAGAGGATCGAAAAAGAGATCTGGTTGGATATTGCCGGAATTCATACGATCAAGCTTGATTTTTAGCAGTTTATCGTAAATTAGATATGACTCAAATTAGCGCTTTTGAAAAAAACAAGCTACCGCTTATCACCGCCCTGCTGCAGCTAAATACAGCAGGGCGCTTTTCGTGGCATATGCCTGGGCATCACAGTGGCCGCCAATGGCCTGTTTGGCTGAGAGATAACCTACATCTTCTGGATACAACTGAGCTGTCCTCAAGTGATGACCTTATGGCTCCGACAGGTCCTGCGCTTGAATCACTCCGCCACGTTTCAGAGCTGTGTGGTGCAGGTTGGTCTCGTTATCTAACATGCGGCAGCACATCAGGCATACTTGCAATGCTGGCCGCATATCCTGGCAGAGGCGGTAGGGTTCTGATGAGCCCTGTTTGCCATCAGTCAGTGATGCATGCCGCTGCTCTGCTTGATTTTGAAATCGGCTGGATCAAGCCTGATCTGTGGCCGGTTGCTCCGACAGCTGATGAGGAGCCTCTGACATTATTACCTCAGGTAGGCTTGGCGGATGTTCAGAAGGCCGCTGCTGACTTCGGAGCCTTTGACGCGGTTTTCTTAACTTCTCCTGATTATTATGGAAGCTGTGCGGAGGTCAAGGCAATAGCTGAATTTGCCCATGCCCGAAACGCTTCAGTTCTGGTTGATGAAGCACATGGTGCGCATTTATCTGTAATGCATCAAGCCTTGCCAGTGTCTGCTTTGCGACAGGGCGCTGATATTTGTGTTCAGAGTTTGCATAAAACGCTTCCGGCTCTGACGCCGGCTGCTATGCTGCATGTATCCGCCGAGTCTTGTGCCAGTGGCAGAGTAGACTTGGCCAGAGTGCAGAATGCTTTGAAAGTGTTTCATACAACAAGCCCCTCATTTGTGATTGCCGCTTCTGCAGAGTATGCTGAGTATTGGCTTCACGAGCATGCCGGTGATTATGTAGAAAAAGTTATTGAAAGAATTAGGCGGATGGCAGTGCACCTTGAGGACGATTATGTTTTTGCGCCTGTAGATAGAATAAGTTCAGAATCCATGGCAGCTCGTGACCCTCTCCGTGTGGTTTTACAACATCGTGATCGCAGAGATATTGGACCGACAGCCCGATTTCTTGCTTCCAAGGGTATTGATGTTGAGATGAATGATACAACAAGACTTGTGCTGATACCGGCTATTGATCAGACTGAGGAAGAGTTTGCTGTGCTGACAGAAACGTTATTGCATGCCTCACGTAATTGTGAAAACGCAAAACTGTCCGCCGCTCAGCTTGACAGACTTCATAAACTGGATAGTGAATGGAGGCATTTAGTTGCCGAAGCTCCGGACATTCAAATAGCTCCAGGAAACGCTATGCTGTGCACGAATGATTTGCTGCTGGTAGACCTTGGTGCCGCAGCCGGGTATATTGCAGCCGGATCAGTCGTACCATATCCGCCTGGGATTCCATTAGTCTGGCCAGGAGAGAAGCTAAGTCCGGAAAAACTTGATTTTATAAATAAATTAGGTGAAAATGGTGTCAATCTCATTGGAACAAGCAATAAAAAGCTGCATGTTCTATGTCGATAAGTTTCATCAGGGGAGATTATGATGTATAATGAGGACCATATACAAGAGAATGTGAGAATAGAGCAAACACAAAGAGGCTCATTCATAACATTTGAGGGTATTGATGGCAGCGGTAAAACAACGCAGCTGTCAGGTATTGCTGAATATCTCGAAAATCAGGGCAAGGAAGTTCTGAAGCTTCGGGAGCCAGGCGGTACATTGATCGGTGAGCAGATAAGAACTATCCTGCTGAGCCGTGGCAACATGGCGATGTCAGTTGAAACTGAGCTGATGCTGTTCGCGGCAGCCAGAGCACAGCTGGTCAGAGAGGTTATAGAACCTGCCCTGGCTGAAGGGAAATGGGTGCTCTGTGACCGCTTTATGGATTCAACAACAGTCTATCAGGGGTATGGAAGGCAGATAGATCTGCAGCTGATAGGCCAGCTGAATTCAATTGCAGTGGGTAGATGCAAGCCTGATTTGACATTGTTGTTTGATTTGTCTGTTGAAGCCGCAGGCGCAAGGCTCGCAGCAAGATCAGAAAAATCTGACAGACTGGATCTTGAGAGCAAGGCTTTTGCCGAGAGAATTCGTAAAGGCTATCTGGAGCTGGCCTCTGCTGAGCCGTCCAGATTCAAAGTAATAGACGCTGAGCGTTCTTCAGCAGATATAGAGAAGCAGATCAAAAGCATTTTAAGGGAGGGCATAGGCATATGAAACTAATTTATGCGATCGTACACGATGAGGACAGCCCCAGGCTGATGGCTGAGCTTAATCGAGCTGGTTATCGCGTAACCAAATTGAACTCGACAGGTGGCTTCCTGAGATCGGGAAATACCACTTTGATGATAGTAGTAGATGATGAGCAGCTGGAAGAAGTGCTGGGAATCGTCAGAAAGTTCTCATCCAGCCGCCAGGCTGCGATCAATACGAATGTGACACCATCTTCGATGGGCGGTTCATATATACCATATCCTGTTGAGGTTATGGTTGGCGGAGCTACAGTTTTTGTTCTGAACGTAGAGCATTTCGAGAAAATGTGACATGACTCTGACCGAACCAGTAGGACAATTTGGTCTGAAGAAACGACTGATCTCGGCTCTGCAAGATGGCGCAGGACACGCCTATTTGTTTTCTGGCCCTGCCGGATCCGGCAGACATACGTTTGCGCTTGCTTTTGCCAAAGCACTGTTGTGCCAGCAGCCTAAGCATGATGGTGCCTGTGGACAGTGTGATGCCTGCAGGCATTTTGCCAATGGCATACACCCAGACTTCAAGCAGCTTGAACTGGCTGATAAGGAGAAGAACATAAAGGTTGAGCGTGTTCGTCAGCTGTGTGCTGATATTCCAATGCAGCCGCAGCGCTCTGAACGCAAGATATATCTGATAAATGGGGATCATCTCAATGAGCAGGGTCAGAATGCCTTGTTGAAGTCGCTAGAAGAACCTCCTGGTTATGTGGTTTTCCTTATGATCGCTTCAGGCACAGAAAAGCTTCTGCCGACTGTGCTATCCAGAATGATAATGTTAAGAATGCAACGATACACTAGCGAGGAGTTATTCGCAGTTCTTGACATGGCCGGATATGAGCATGGTGAGAAGACGCAATTTCTGGTTAGATATGCGAACGGGTTGCCTGGTCGTGCCCTTGAACTCGCAGGTAATGAGAAATTCATCCTGCTTCGCCAGGAAGTAGTTAATTTTTATTTGGAACTGCCGCGCAAGAGTCGAACGGACCTATTAAGCTCAGGCTTCGGATTTTTCGATGAACGCCGTGATGACAGCGGCATGATATTTTCTGTTATATCCAGCCTGATCAGGGATCAGCTTCTGATGACAGCAGAGGTTGATAACAGCATGTTGGTAAATCAAGATTTGCACAATAAGCTGCGAGAGGCGATTCCTAAGAAAAATGCCGATAGTCGCCTGAGCAGCTGTTATGATTCAATTAAGGAAGCTGGAAGAGCGCTCGCTCTAAATGCCAGCTATGAGGTTATGATCTGTCAATTATTGCTTTCTTTGCGAAAGGAGCTGGCAAATGCCTAAAGTAGTAAGCATCCGGTTTCATGGTGCGGGCAAGGCCTACCATTTTGATCCGGTTGATTTTAAACTGCATCAAGGAGATGCGGTTATTGTAGAAACAGTTCAAGGAATAGAGCTTGGTATCGTCGCTGACGAGATAACAGAGATTCCTCAAGATAAACTGACTGCACCGCTCAAGCCTGTACTGCGCCCGGCTGATGATAATGATCTGGCTCATTATGAGGAGAACAGAGCGAAGGAAGCTGAGGCTTACCGGGTTGCTTCTGAAAAAATCGAACTGCGCGAACTTGATATGCATCTTGTTGATGTTGAGTATACATTTGATAACAGGAAGATTGTTTTCTATTTTACAGCAGACGGAAGAGTCGATTTCAGAGAATTGGTCAAGGATTTGGCGGCTATTTTCCGGATAAGAATTGAGCTCAGACAGATCGGAGTTCGCGATGAAGCAAGAAAAATCGGTGGTGTAGGAATATGCGGCAGAGAATTGTGCTGTTGTTCTTTTCTGAACGATTTCGTGCCTGTGTCGATTAAAATGGCGAAGGAACAGAGTCTGTCTATGAATCCGGTGAAGATTTCCGGGATCTGCGGACGCTTGATGTGCTGCCTCAAATATGAGCAGGACGCTTATGAAGATGCCCGCGCCAGAATGCCGCGTCAAGGCTGGCAGGTCGATACGCCTGAAGGATCAGGAATTGTTGATTCGATCAACCTGCTCAAGGAAACGGTAACTGTGCGTCTTGATCGAGGTGGCGAAAATGATGTAATAGTTTTTGCCAATGAGGATGTTGAAGTTACAGGAAACAAGCATGCAAGAAAATGTCCGCCAGGCGGATGCCCAGGCCATGCTGCGAGAGATAAAACAAGACAGCCGGCACCTAAACTTGAAGAAAACGCTGATACGGCGATGTGGCCACGACTAGGCTCAGATGGAAGCGTTTTGGATTCTGATGAAGCCTCTCAGGAAAATCTATTCCGGATGGAGGATGCTGTTCAAGTACAGCAGGATGGCTCTGAGTCTTTTGATAGGTCAGAGGTTATATCTGATAAGGCCTCTGAGCCGGAAAGCAGCAGGAATCAACGTCAGAATTACAATGCTAACAACGCGAATCGCAACAGAGGCGCAAACCAGCGCAGAGGGTCACAACAGCGTAATGATAGAAATCAAAGCAGACCACAGCGCGGACCAGCCGATAATAACGATGCGGATAGACCCAAGTCAGAGGATGAGGGCAGAAATCGTCCTGCGGGAGCAAGAAAAAATAGAGGTCGCAGAAGGCCGATCAGGAAGCCTGGAGAAGCTGGAAACAACGATAGCTACAGTGGTAGACCAGTTGAACGTAAGGAATGAAATTTATCTCTGATGGAAATACTTGCCCAGGCTGGGAGCGAGTGATAGAATAAACGCAGCCCAACACGCTAAATTTACAATTACGGAGGTGTACACAATGGCATATATCATAACTGATGCTTGCATTTCATGCGGAGCATGTGAGAGCGAGTGCCCGACAGGCGCGATTTCAGCAGGTGATACAATGTACGTTATCGATCCAGATGCATGCATTGATTGCGGTGCTTGTGAAGCAGTCTGCCCGACACAGGCTATCAAGCCTAACTGATCTATATCAAGATCGAGATAAGAAGGGAAAGCAGATGCTTTCCCTTTTTGTATAGGGGAATATCTCTGTGATAGAAGATAAAACTAATTTTGGTGTGCCTTTGTATCTAAATGAGTCCGTTGAAGACCTGCAGAGAAATGGCTTCAGGCTGATCCAGCCCAAATACGGATTTCGTTTCGGTGAGGATTCTGTTCTGCTAGCAGCGATAGCAGAGGGGGTATGTCCGCATACTTCTAGAAAAATACATGTTGCTGATCTAGGCGCAGGGAGCGGTGCTGTATCTGTGCTTATGGCCTCCAGAAACCGCATGCTGAGCATTTACGCTATCGAGCTTGATCCGCACAGGCTAGACTGTCTTAGAAGAAATATTGAGCTGAATGATCTATCCGATCGCATGTCAGCTTACCATTTGAATATTAGAAGTTTGATCATGCGCAAGCAGAGCGACGGCTGGCCAGACGGGCTTAAGCCTTCAGAATGCGATATAGTAGTCATGAATCCACCATATCGTGTTCCAGCCAAGTCTAGCGTGGATCGATTTGAGTCTGGTGATGAAAGAGAGCGCAGCTCTCTGATGGCCGGTGAGGAATTGACAATAAGTCTTGAGGAGCTGATGCTGGCCTCTGCCAGACTGCTTAAGCCTGGAGGCCGCCTGGTCATGGTGCATCGACCGCAGAGATTGCCTGATATTATCGGATATATGCGCCAGGCAGCTATTGAGCCGGTCTCGCTTCAGGTGATGGAATCATTACCGGCAAAAGCCCCGTCCAGGCTTATTATCATAGGGCGCAAGGGTATCAAGAGTGGCGGGTTTCGCTGGCTGGCCCCATTGACGGTATACAGCAAGCCTGGTCAGATGACAGATGAGGCAGCAGATTTGTATGGGCATGAACCATGCTTGTCTGAAGAACAGCTGATGTCTGGTGTCATAAGGTTGAATCAGGAATTCACTGCAGCGGCCTCGACTTTTGCCAGAATAGACGAGGATCATATCTGAAGTAATTCGAAGAAAAATGAGTAATATGAGGTAAGAGATGGAGCAGCGAAATAGAACGCACGGAGATTTTGGCAAGGGCTCACTAACTCTGGTTGCGACACCGATCGGGAATTATGATGACATTTCTGTCAGGGCTCTTGAGGTGCTTAAAAGCGCGGATTTGATTGCGGCAGAGGATACGCGTGTGACCATCGAGCTGCTTAAGCATTTTGGTCTTGGTAAGCCGCTTGAGAGCTATCATGATCATAATCGTGCGGAGAAGGGTGAGAAGCTGATATCCCTCATGTTGAGTGGACAGAGGATCGCTCTGGTGTCTGATGCTGGTATGCCATGTATCTCAGATCCTGGTGAGATGCTCGTCAGAGCATGTATATATAATGATATTCCGGTTTCAGTTATTCCTGGTGCCAACGCCGCGTTGACGGCACTTTCTGCCTCCGGTCTGGATACAGCTTCCTTTGTATTTGAGGGTTTTTTACCTGTTGAGAATAAGCCGCGGCAGGAGCAGCTTGAGAGTATACAGGCAGAAAAGCGTACTGTGATACTGTATGAAGCTCCGCATAGACTTAAGCGTACGTTGAACGATCTGCGTTCTTCAGGACTAGGCCTCAGGCGAGCTGTAATGGCGAGAGAGCTTACTAAGCGGTATGAAGAATGGCTCAGGATGTCAGTTGAGGATGCCTGTGATTATTATGAGCAGGAGCAACCACGTGGTGAGTTCGTTATAGTTATAGAGGGCCAACGTGAATTCAGCATGCGATGCCCGCCCGACCCGGCCGATATAGAAGAGCAGGCAAGGGAGCTGATGCGATCCCTTCTCGATCAGGGATTATCCCTGAAGGAGGCGGCCAGACAGGCGTCTGTCAGTGGTTTGATGAAGAAAAATGATTTCTATAAGCTAGGACTTGATTTGCAGTCGTAAGCTTATCGGGTATAATACAATGATATGGACCGGCTTGAGGCCGGCAATAGGAGGTCTCGGCAATGGAGAAAAAAACATATTACATTACCACACCAATATATTACCCCAGCGATAAGCTGCATATAGGTCATTCATATACTACTGTAGCTGCAGACGCTATGGCCAGGTACAAGAGACTGCGCGGTTATGATGTTATGTTCTTAACCGGTACTGATGAGCATGGTCAGAAGATTCAACGCAAGGCTGCTGACAAGGGCGTTACACCCAAGGAATATGTTGACCATATTGTTTCTGGCATCAAGGATCTTTGGAAGCTGCTTAACATATCCTATGATCGCTTCATCAGAACAACTGACGAAGAGCATGAGAAGGCCATTCAGTTCATTTTTCAGACCTTGTATGACAAAGGTGACATTTATAAAAGTGAGTATGAGGGCTGGTACTGTACGCCTTGTGAGTCGTTTTGGACTGAAACTCAGCTTGAAGAAGGACATTGCCCTGATTGCAAGGGCCCTGTGGAGAAAACACGCGAGGAGAGTTATTTCTTCCGTCTGTCCAAGTATCAGCAGGCCTTGATCGATCTTTTTGAAAATGATCCTGAGTTTATCCAGCCGGTCTCAAGAGCTAATGAGATGCTCAATAATTTCTTAAGACCAGGGCTGGAGGATCTTTGTGTATCCCGCACTACCTTTGATTGGGGCGTTAAGGTGCCCTTTGACCCCAAGCATGTTGTGTACGTCTGGATCGATGCGCTTTCCAACTATATTACCGCGATGGGTTATCCTGACACTGATGGTGATCTGGCTCGTTACTGGCCGGCGGATGTTCAACTGGTTGGCAAAGAGATCGTTAGGTTCCATACGATCATCTGGCCGGCGATGCTGATGGCACTCGACCTGCCGCTGCCTAAGCAGGTTTACGGTCATGGCTGGCTCCTGTTCAAGGACGGAAAAATGTCCAAGTCAAAGGGTAATGTAATTGATCCTGTTATACTGTGCGACAAGTATGGCGTTGATTCGATACGTTATTTCCTGTTGCGTGAGGTTCCATTTGGTTCTGATGGCAATTTCTCTAATGAAGCTCTGATCAGCAGAATCAATAGTGATCTGGCGAATGATCTTGGTAATTTAGGCAGCAGAACAGTAGCAATGATCGAGAAGAGCTTCCCCGCCGGATTGCCGGAACAGAGGCAGGCTGAGGCAATCGATGATGAGCTCATTACGATGATCAAAAATCTGCCGTCGCTGGTAGAAGCCTCGCTGGAGAAGCTTCAGTTCAGCCATGCTCTGGCTGAAATCTGGCGGGTTATCGGCCGCAGCAATAAATATATTGACGAAACACAGCCATGGATACTTGCCAGGAGCGAAGAAGATCATGGTCGTCTGGCAGCTGTACTGTTTAATCTGGCTGAGGTTCTTCGAGTTATATCGATCCTGATCGAACCATTTATGCCTGAGACAAGCGGCAAGCTTCAGGAAACACTCGGTCTGGAGGATGACAGTGTTCTCACCTGGGAAGCCAGTCACACATATGGTTTGTTTAACTCACAGGCTGTACGTAAGAGCAAGCCTCTTTTCCCGAGAATAGATCTTGCCAAGGAAATAGAAGCATTGGATGCGATAATAGCTGATCAGTCGGCTGCTGTGCCGGCATCGGCAGAGATCGTAAATAAGGCTGAAACCGTGGATGCTGATGCAAAGAGCAAGGTGGATACTAAACACAAGGATCAGCCTGCTGCGCAAGCAGCACCAGAAGGTGTCGCGCTGATTGAGTTTGAAGATTTCCTCAAGCTTGATCTTAAGGTCGGTATTATTCGTGAATGCCGTAAGGTCGAGAAGGCTGATAAGCTGCTGTGTTCACAAATCGATATGGGCAATGAGGTCAGACAGATCGTTTCAGGTATCGCGGAATCCTATCAGCCTGAAGAGCTTATCGGTCGTCAGGTAGTTGTGGTTACAAACCTTAAACCTCGCAAGATCAGAGGTCTTGAATCACGCGGCATGGTTCTCTGTGCGATGGACGAGGGCCGTTATAGAGTGATTACTGTAGATCAGCCCGTTCCAGCAGGTTCTGAGGTTGGCTGATGCGTTGGTTTGACTCTCACGCTCATCTTCAGGATGAGAAGTTTATCGAGGATATAGATGATGTTTTAGTCAGAGCAGGTCAGGCCGATGTCAGAAGGATCCTTCTGCCCGGCTCTGATCTGTTATCTGTTGAGAGGGCAGCGGTTATGTCAGCCGATAAGCCTGATGTTTTCTGTTTCAGCGCCGGGATACACCCACATGAAGCAGCTGATGTTGATGACGCTATGTTCGAGCGAACTATCAAGCTGGCTCAAGGTGCTGCAGGTTCACAAGCTGTAGCTATTGGAGAAGTAGGTCTGGATTATCATTATGATTTCTCACCGCGTCCAATTCAGCAGACTGTATTTGCGCAATACATTGAACTGTCCTGGGAGCTAAAGCTGCCTCTGATCATTCACTCGCGTGAAGCAACTGAGGACACGATCGGTATACTTCGCAAAATGGCAGGCCGTGGGCGGCTCCTGCAGGTACCAGGTGTTTTCCATTGCTTCTCAGGCAGTGCGCAGACCGCTGAAATACTGCTCGATATGGGATTCTATCTTGGATTCGATGGGCCGATAACCTTTAAGAATTCGCGCAAAGCGGCTGAGGTAATAAGCATCACTCCTCTTAGCCGGATATTGATCGAGACAGACAGCCCATATTTGTCCCCAGAGCCTCTGAGAGGCAGGAGAAACGAACCGGCAAACATACCATATATTGGCAGAAGACTAGCCGAGATCAAGGGGATAAGCGATGACGAGGCTGCTGCTGCCACATGGGCCAATACTGTCAGTCTGTTCAACCTTGCTGATGATCGATAATACTGCGATAGTGAGGGCGCAATTAACTGGCAATACCGTGTAATGTCGTGATAGCAGGCTTCGGAAGCCGCTGATACAAAGAGCTTCAAGATTTTTTGTTAAAATCAAAAAAGGCTGTTGACAAGGTTGTCGGTTTCTATTATACTTTCACTTGCACTCAAGAAAACGGTGCAGGCAATATGCCCAGATACGGGAGCATAGCTCAGCTGGGAGAGCATCTGCCTTACAAGCAGAGGGTCACAGGTTCGAGCCCTGTTGTTCCCACCATAAATGGCGCAGTAGTTCAGTTGGTTAGAATGCCAGCCTGTCACGCTGGAGGTCGAGGGTTCGAGCCCCTTCTGCGTCGCCAATTACCGGTCCGCAAGGACCGGTAATCATATGCCCAGATAGCTCAGTTGGTAGAGCAGTGGACTGAAAATCCACGTGTCGCTGGTTCGATTCCGGCTCTGGGC
>CAZSLR010000006.1:0-26208 GCA_964607635.1 uncultured Oscillospiraceae bacterium | reverse complement strand
TGAGTAATACTTTTAATATGTGGAGGATTTGGTTCAATATCAGAATCTAACAGAAGCGCTCGAAAACTCTGATATGGTTGTTAGGGTGATCTTCGATGATGTTATTGAAGTAAATCCATACGTTTCGATGTGCCAAGTCAAAGAGATCAAAGCAGAATATAGTGCTAACAATGGGATGACCTTGCCAATTTCAATTATGGTGAACGAAGATATCAATATTGGTGAAGAATACATTATTTTCTTAAAATACGATCAACTAGGGGAAAGCTTGATTCTATCTTCAAGAGAAGGATCGATTCTTAGCCAATCGAAGAGTGATAAAACATGGAATGAAACTCTGGCAATTCTAAGTGCATCAAAATGACAACTTAAATTGTACTTATTCTATATCCGAAGTATTTGGAAGAAAAATTAATCCCTGGAAGATACAGGAAAGTACAGTTTGTAAGTCCAGAAGTTCGCTATGTGGAATTTGAAGTAATATGAGACAATATTTTGTATATATTTTTCTAAACCACCTTGACTCAATCTTACTTTATCTATAAAATCATACCAGATATTGAAAGCGAAATCGTGCAAACACTATATATAGTGTTTGCATTTTCTGACAATACTATAGGAAAAGTCGGCAATCTGGAGGGTTATTATGATTACTAGAGTAGTAAAGCGAGACGGAAGAGCAGCATCCTTTAATATCGAGAAGATCGCCAACGCGATTTATAAAGCACTTGTTGCATCAGGTGAGGGTGAAGATGAGTCGGTCAATAGCCGACAAATGCTAAGCATGGATCTTGCTTCTAAGGTAGCGGAGTATCTCGCGGTTACGGCCGCTTCTGTTCCTGGAATCGAAGAAATCCAGGACATGGTAGAGCGTGTTCTCATTGAAGAGAATTATCCTGAAACCGCGAAGAGATATATTCTTTACCGTGCAGAACGCAATCGTGTCAGAGAAATGAATACACGTTTGATGCAGACCTACCATGACATAACACATAGTGATTCGCGCCAGAGCGATGTTAAGCGTGAGAACGCTAATATCGATGGTGATACAGCTATGGGCACAATGCTTAAATACGGCTCTGAAGGTGCGAAAATGTACTATCAGATGTTTATGCTTAGTCCTGAGCACAGTGCTGCCCATCAGGCTGGAGATATACATATTCATGATCTTGATTTTTACTCTCTGACTATGACATGTTGTCAGATCGATCTGATCAGACTGTTTAAGAATGGTTTTTCAACAGGACATGGACATTTACGTGAACCAAGAGACATCAGAAGCTATGCTGCTCTGGCCTGTATCGCGATTCAGTCGAATCAGAATGATATGCATGGCGGACAGTCAATTGTCAATTTTGATTATGCGATGGCACAGGGTGTAGCCTGTACCTATCGCAAGCTTTTTGAGAAGCACCTGGTTACCGCACTCAGCCTTCTGACATTAATTGATGATCCGATCGACCAGGCGAAAAGAATTATCGCAGAACTGAAAGAGATAACAGGCAAGGAGCCATCTCTGAGTCAAACATCGGATTATGGTCATGTCCAGTTAGATTTATTGCGTCAATTGGTTGATGATAACGATATAGCAGCAAGAGTTAATAAATTTGTACTTGAGAAAACCTTCGAGGAAACTGACAAGGCAACGTATCAGGCTATGGAGGCTCTGATTCATAATCTTAACTCCATGCATAGCAGAGCCGGAGCGCAGACTCCCTTCAGCTCAATTAATTATGGTATGGATACCTCTGCTGAAGCCAGAATGGCGATCAAGAACCTGCTGCAAGCAACTGAAGCTGGTCTTGGTAATGGTGAGACTGCTATTTTCCCAATCCAGATATTCAGAGTTAAGAAGGGCATTAATTACGAAGAGGGAGATCCGAATTATGACCTGTTCCGACAGGCCTGTCGCTGCAGTGCTCGCAGGATGTTCCCGAATTTCGCTTTTCAGGATGCTCCCTTTAATCTTAAGAGCTATGATCCTTCAAGAGTTGAGACTGAAATAGCCTATATGGGCTGCAGAACCAGAGTTGCTGCTAATACATATGATACTGAACGTGAAATCACCTATAGCCGAGGCAATTTAAGCTTCACCTCTATCAACTTACCACGCTGCGCAATTATGGCACAGGGTGATCTGAACGCCTTTTACCGTAGGCTTGATGAGATGATGGAAATGGTATCCCAGCAGCTGCTCGAGCGTATGGAGGTGCAGGCACGCAAGCATGTTTATAATTTCCCATTCCTGATGGGACAGGGGCTGTGGCTAGATTCAGATAAACTTGACTGGGAGGACGAGATTAGAGAGGTCATCAAGCATGGTACTCTATCTATCGGCTTCATTGGTCTGGCTGAGACTCTGACTTCTCTTGCGGGCAGTCATCATGGTGAAAAAGAGAGCTCGCAGCAGCTTGGTCTTGAGATCGTTTCACATATGCGTGCCTTCTGTGATGAGAAGTGCAGACAAACCGGCTTGAATTTTTCTTTGCTTGCGACACCTGCAGAGGGCTTGTCCGGTCGCTTCCTGAGAATTGACCGCAAAAGGTTCGGTAAAATTGAGGGTGTAACTGATAAGCCTTATTATACAAATAGCTTCCACATCCCTGTCAGATATGATATCAGCGCCTATAACAAAGTCAGACTAGAGGCGCCTTATCATGAGCTGACAAATGCGGGTCATATTACTTATGTTGAGCTGGACGGCGATACAACTCAAAATATTGAAGCCTTTGAGAAGGTCGTTCACTTGATGGCTGAGAGTGGAATTGGTTATGGCGCGATCAATCATCCGATAGATCGTGATCCGGTTTGTGGCTATAACGGTATTATTGGCGATTCATGCCCAGCCTGCGGGCGTGAGGAAACAGAGAGTGAGCCGTTTGAACGGATAAGAAGAATTACCGGTTATCTGGTTGGTACGCTTGATCGTTTCAATAACGCCAAGAAATCTGAAGAGCATGACAGAACCAGACATGGTTTGTAGGTTGTTTGGGCTGGCTCTGGAATCTATTACTGATGGGCCCGGAATCAGATTCGCGATATTTGCTCAGGGTTGCCCGCATTTTTGTCAGGGCTGTCACAATCCGGAGAGTCATGATTTTCGCGGTGGTTATGAATACGATGTTGAAGAGCTGATAAGACTGATATTGGCAGATCCCTTGCTTGATGGTGTTACCTTCAGTGGTGGTGAGCCGTTTATGCAGGCAGAGGAGTTTGCCTGCATAGCAAGAGCGGTTCGTAGTAGAAAAAGGAATATCATATGCTATTCGGGCTATACCTGGGAGGAGCTGCTTGAACAGGCCGATACCAGACCCGGCTGGCACGAGCTGCTCAGCCTGACCGATATATTGATAGATGGACGATATGATAACGATCAGAAATCTATGGATCTTCGGTTCAGAGGCTCCCGAAATCAGCGCGCGATCGATGTACAGGCTAGTCTTAAGAATCGTCAAGTCACATTATATAATTTGTGACTTCTTGCACGTACCTGCAACGGGCGTTATAATGATGCCTGAACTGCAGGTCGAATGCGGACTGCCGTATAAAGCGGCAGCTGTCATCATTCAAGGAGTCTGCTATGGCGAAACATCTCAGTTTAGCATCTTATGCCGGCAGCGGTATGGTAATTCAGCAGCAGCTGCCTTATTATCTTGCTGGAAAATTCAAGCCTGGAGCTTCGGTTTCAATTAAGCTTGAGAAATATCCGCCGGCGGGGAAACAGGTTTCACCTCTAGATAACAGTTACGGCTGCGTTTTCGAACAAGAGATCTTCTGCGATGAGAATTCTCGGTTCATTTTTGAGCTTCCTGCTATGGAGGCGTCTTTTGATTATTACGAGATCATAATCACAGCAGGACGCGAGGAAATAACGGTTCATGATGTTCTGGTTGGTGAGGTCTGGGTTCACGGAGGTCATTCAGAGTTCACAGTAGAGCTGTCGCGTGGGCTTGATCAAAAAATTCTCAATGAATTCGCCAATATGCATTTCCTCCGTTTTTTTCAACAGGCCAGAGATGGTCTTAGATCAAAACGTGACAGTTATAGCTTCTCTCCCCGTTCAGACTCAGCTGGAGCAATTTGGTCATACGGTGATGACCCTGAGACTGTTGGCAGTTTCAGCGCGCTTGCCTGGTATTTTGCCAGAGCCTTGCAGCAGGAGTTGCAGCTGCCTGTGGCTATTATTGAGACACCAATGAGCTCAAGCTTTATTCACAGCTGGATCTCCAGAGAGTCGATCGACGGACATGCTCATATCAGACAACGAGTTGAGGCCTATGGCTTTTACCGGGATGAAAATACATGGCAGATGGCTGGAGATTGGGGTTCTAATCTTCCTGCCGCTCTCTATAACCATAAAATCGCGCCGCTCAATGGAATTGGAATAAGAGGTGTGATTTGGCATCAGGGCGAGAGAGATCATGCTTATCCTGACTATTATCTTTCAGCATTGAAATATTTGATAGATGACTGGCAGAGAGTATTCCGTATTCCAGCTGATAAGCCTCGCAGTCAGGTGCCGGGTACAGACCTGGCAGATGCCTCTATAACAGGTGAAGAGAACAATGGCAGCTGTGCCTGGCTGATGATCCAACAGCTTCCTTCAGCCTGTAGTGAGGATGAAGATGGTTTTACTATAGCGCGTTACAATGAAGCATTATCGCGTATCAAACATCAGCTTAAGGGTAAGATCGCTGTTTTACCAACTTATGATCTTTACAAAGAGAAACCCTCCTCTGCCAGAGTGTGGTTTTCTCCTGAATATATGGTCGACCTGGAAAAGGCAGGGCAGAGCCTGAAGCAGATGGCGGCAGGTATGCTCTATCACCGTAAAGCCTCTGACTCAGCTCCTGAATGTGTTGGTATCGAAATGGTCGGAGATAAGCTTCTGCTTAGCTTCAGCAATACTGCTGAAGGCTTGAGATTGAATAGTGGTGGTACAAGGCTGCGGGGATTCGCTATTTGTGGTGAAGACAGAGTTTTCCATGCTGCTCAGGCCAGGATTCTTTATGGTGTTAGAGTGCTTGTCTGGCATGATCAGATAAAGAATCCACAAGCGGTCTGCTATGCTTTTGCCAGTATGAATCAGGATGCTAATCTTATAAACAGCGAACATATAGCTGTAATGCCGTTCAGGTCAGATAGACAGCCGGCCAAGTATAGACTGCCATCTGAATGGACACATTGTGATCAGCTTACTGCCTGGGCAGCTCCGGTACGGGCTGGCTGTTCAGATCGAATAAGCTTCCTGCTGACTGAGAAGCACCCGGTCTGGCGTATTTCTTCCGGTGTTGCTGTTATTAGTCTTGATGGTTCAAATAAGCAAGAGGGAGACGCATCTTTATTTATCAAATACAAACAGGCTGAGCCAGGTGCAGAAAGCACCTTCGTAATGCAGCCTGTGCTTGATTATGAATCTTTGTTTCCGCCTGTGGATATCAGTGATTACAGTAAGATCAGCATTGATGTTTTCAATCCTGACAGACAAATGAAAAAGATCTGGATCGATCTGGAATTGGTCGTCAAGGATGAGGCAGATTCGCAGGAGCGATTTGAGAGCGTCATCAGCAAGCGGGAATTGATAATTGGTGCCTTGCGCTGGCAGAGCTTCCAGTTCGTACTGGAATCACAGGAGCAGGCTGATGCGGTCTATAGAGGAATCAAGGAGCTAAGCTTCTGTTTTGAGGATAGTAAGTCTGACGGATCAATCTATGTTGATAATATAAGGTTTCTTGCCAAGTAAAGAATTAATGTGTACAATAATCACTTAATAGAAAGTTCTGTGTTGATGGTGAGGAGTAGTCTTAATTGGCGCCTACAGAGAAGGAGATCCACGGGCTGGAAGATCTCCAGGCAGCATTAGGATGAAGGTCGCTCCAGAGCAGACGCTGCCGCAGCGTAAACAGCGGGAAGAGTGCCTGTTCTGCCTATTATGAGCATGTTCAGGAAAACTGGTGGTACCACGGAAGAACGCTTTCGTCCAGTTATGTTTAGGAAACATACTGGAAGGAGGCTTTTTTATATGGGTGAAGAACTGAAATTGATACTTAAGATCATCGGCTTATTATTTGTAGCTGCTGGAGTAGTTGTTATATTTCTTGCTCCAAGGATCGTCGATCGCAAGGGCTTGGCAGATAAGAAGCAGGACGATCCAAGATTAACGGCAATGATGGATGAGGAGCAGAAGACCAAATTTAAGCGTGATGCCGCGATCGTTGATATTAAGCTCAAGGGACTGCTGCTCGCTTCACCGGGCTTTGTGATCGTTCTGGTTTTCTTCAGATAATTTGAATTCGTGATTATTTAAGAATCAGTTTTTTCACTGATTTGATATGATTTAGGCCAAGAATATGGGAGGAATTATTTATGTCAAGAATTGATAATATCAGTAAGGCTTTTGAACCTGCTGAGGCTGAGGCCAGAATATACAGCAGCTGGCAGGCTGAGAGGCTTTTTACACCGCAGCCTGATCCGACTAAAAAACCTTATACGATCGTGATCCCGCCGCCGAACATAACAGGTCAGCTGCATATGGGGCATGCTCTTGATAATACTTTGCAGGATATCCTGATCAGGGTAAAGCGTATGCAGGGATATGCTGCGCTTTGGCTGCCTGGAACTGATCATGCATCTATCGCGACAGAAGCAAAAATCGTTGAGAGAATGCGCGGTGAAGGAATCAGTAAGGAAGATATCGGTCGAGAGGAGTTCCTGAAGCGCGCCTGGGAATGGAAAAGTGAGTTTGGCGGACGAATCATTGAGCAGCTGAAGCGGCTGGGTTCTTCATGTGACTGGAGCCGTGAGCGTTTTACGATGGATGAGGGTTTATCTGAGTCCGTTCAAGAGGTTTTTATCCGACTCTATAACAAAGGGTTGATATACCGTGGCGAGAGAATTATTAACTGGTGTCCGCATTGTCTGACCTCGATATCCGACGCTGAGGTTGAGTATCAGGATAAGCAGGGCAGCTTCTGGCATCTGCGTTATCCATTGGCAGATGGCAGTGGTCATCTTATGCTGGCTACCACCAGGCCTGAAACACTGTTGGGAGATACAGCTGTTGCTGTTAACCCTGATGATGAGCGTTATCAGGCTCTGATCGGCAAGACTGTCATCCTGCCGCTGGTGGGCAGAGAAATACCTATTATTGCTGATAGCTATGTTGATATGGAGTTCGGTACAGGTGTTGTTAAGATCACACCAGCACATGACCCGAACGATTTCGAGGTTGGTTTAAGACATCAGCTGCCGGTAATCAATGTTATGACCGATGATGCTCATATCAACGAAGAAGGCGGAATCTATTGCGGGCTTACAAGAGAAGAGGCCAGGAAAAAAATTGTTGCTGATCTTGAGGCAGGTGATTTCCTCGAGAAGACAGAGCCGCATCAGCATAATGTAGGCGCTTGTTATCGCTGCAGCACTACAGTTGAGCCAAGAGTTTCATTCCAGTGGTTTGTAAAAATGGAGCCTCTGGCCAAGCCTGCGATCGAGGCTGTGAAGAATAATGAGACACGCTTCGTGCCAGAGCGTTTCGATAAGATCTATTTCAATTGGATGGAGAATATCAGAGATTGGTGTATCTCCAGACAGCTCTGGTGGGGCCACAGAATACCTGCTTATTATTGTGACAGCTGCGGGAAAATTATGGTTGATCGCGAGATGCCTGATGTTTGTCCAGATTGCGGTTCGACCTCCTTTTCACAGGATGAAGATACTCTTGATACCTGGTTCTCATCAGCCCTCTGGCCATTCTCAACTCTTGGCTGGCCGGAACAGACCGATGATCTGAAGTATTTTTATCCTACGAGTGTTCTTGTTACAGGCTATGACATCATCTTCTTCTGGGTCGCGAGAATGATCTTCTCAGGACTTGAGCATATGGGCGAGGTGCCTTTTCACACTGTATTTATTCATGGTATCGTGCGCGATAGTGAGGGCAGGAAGATGTCTAAGTCGCTTGGTAATGGCATTGACCCACTGGAGATAATCGATGAGTATGGTGCCGACGCTCTGCGTTATTCGTTGGTAACGGGCAACGCACCGGGCAATGATCAGCGCTTCCAGACCGACAAGATCGAGGCCGGGCGTAATTTTATTAATAAGATATGGAATGCCTTCCGTTTTGTTGTGATGAATTTTGATGATGAGATGCAGCTTGAGATCGAATCGCTTGATCAATCAGAGCTGGCTCTTGAGGATCGCTGGATCTTAACTCGATTGCAGCAGCTTAAGCAGGAAACAGCACATAATATTGAGAAGTATGAACTGGGTGTAGCGATCGGTAAGATTTACAGCTTCCTCTGGGAGGAGTACTGTGACTGGTACATCGAGATGTGCAAATCGCGATTGTCAGACAAGGGCAGCAGAGGGCGCACTGTAGCGCAGACCGTTCTGAATCATGTTCTGGCCCAGGCAATGCAGCTGCTGCATCCGTTTATGCCATTTGTAACAGAAGAGATATATGGTCATCTGGAGACAAATGGTGGATCGATCATGGTAAGTGATTGGCCTGAGTACGATCCTGATCATGTGTTTATGGATGCTGTTGAACGTATGAGTGTTCTGATGGACGCGATCAGGGGCATCAGAAATATAAGAACAGAAATGCAGGTGCCATTCAGTCGTAAAATCAGCATCATTGTCGTATCTGAGCAGGAAGCTATAAGAACTATGTTCAATGAGGGGACTGCATTTATGCAGAGACTGGCTGGTGTGGAGTCGCTCGAAACCAGAAACAATAGCGAGGGTATGCCTGTAACAGCTGTAACAGCATTGTTTGCCGGTGGCGAGGTTTTCATACCTCTTGAGGATCTGATCGATATTGAGAAAGAGATCGGCAGACTTAACAAGGAGAAGGAGAACCTTGAGCAGGAATTGAACCGAGTTCGTGGCAAGCTCTCGAATGAGGCGTTTGTCGGTAAGGCTCCTGAAAAGGTTATAAAAGCCGAGCAGGACAAGCTCGAGCGCTATGAGGCAATGTATCAGAGCACAATTGAGAGGATATCTATCCTCAGTAAGGCTTAAGCATATTTAGTTGCTATGCAGTATTTGAGATAATTATTGAGAGAGGCAAAATATGAGTAAGGATCTGAAAATCAGAATCGAAGCTCTTGTGCAGGAAATGCCTGCTGCCCGATATAACTGCCAGGGTATGACTGTCGTTGTGACTGGTGGTGCTCAGGGTATCGGGCGCTGTCTGAGCTTGAGCTTCGCTGCTTGCGGTGCCGATGTCATTATGATGGATATAAATGATGAGGCGCTTGCGGAGGCAGCATGGCTGTATGAGCAGATCAAACCGCTGCTCACCGTAGAGTCTGAAGGCTCGGTCATTCCTGTTCATACGGATCTGGCCAATCGAGAGTCAATAATGCGTTCTATTAGCGAGTGTAAGCAGCAGCTTGATAATAATGGCTTGTATCTGCTGATAAATAACGCAGCTATAGCTGATGCTCATAGTGCTCATTTGCTAGGGGATCCTGAAGCTTATGACCATGTGCTTGCCGTTAATCTGCGTGCGCCATACCTTGTCAGCAGTATGCTGGAGCCATGGCTCAGCAGAACCAGAGGAAGCAGTATTATTAACATTGCTTCTACCAGGGCTTATATGTCTGAGCCTTTGTCAGAGGGTTATGGTTCGAGCAAGGGCGGAGTCGTAGCTTTGACTCATGCAATGGCGGCTACACTGGCTGACAGAGGCGTTAGAGTCAACTGCATAAGCCCTGGCTGGATCGCGACTGAGCATTGGCAGCTTGGCCTGCCGGAGGCAGTGGAATTCTCTAAAGAGGACCATCACCAGCATCCGGCAGGACGGATCGGTAGACCTGCGGACATAGCTGCAGCCTGTCTGTTTCTGGCTTCTGAGGATGCCGGATTCATCACAGGTGTCAATCTGACGGTTGATGGCGGCATGACGCATAAAATGATCTATAAATAGTCGGAAACCTGATTCGGGATACAAAATCAGTTGACTAGCTGTTAAAACACCCATACAATAATATTGGCTCGTCTGTCAGCAGGCAGTTGACTGTTGAATTGATAAAAAAAAGGATGGGCTGTATAGTAAATCGGGATCAATAATATAAAAGGAGATGAACATTATGCCACTTGTAACAACAAAGGAAATGTTTCAGAAGGCTTATGAGGGCGGTTACGCTATCGGTGCTTTCAACGTTAACAACATGGAGATCATCCAGGGTATCACTGAAGCTGCCAAGGAACTGAAGTCACCACTTATTCTTCAGGTTTCATCAGGCGCCAGAAAGTATGCTAATCATACATATCTGACCAAGCTGGTAGAAGCAGCTATCATCGAGACAGATCTGCCGATCGCATTGCACCTGGATCATGGTGATACATTTGAGCTCTGCAAGAGCTGTATCGACGGCGGTTTCACATCAGTCATGATCGATGGTTCTCATCATAGCTATGAAGAGAATGTTGAGCTGACAAAGAGAGTTGTTGAATACGCTCATGAGAGAGGCGTAGTTGTTGAAGCTGAGCTTGGCCGTCTCGCTGGTGTTGAGGATGATGTTAATGTTTCATCTGCAGACGCTTCATATACTGATCCTGAGCAGGTCTATGATTTCGTTACACGTACAGGCTGTGATTCACTGGCTATCGCTATTGGCACAAGCCATGGTGCTTTCAAGTTCAAGCCTGGTCAGAAGCCGCAGCTTCGTTTTGATATCCTCGAAGAAATCGAGAAGAAGCTTCCTGGCTTCCCGATCGTTCTGCATGGCGCCAGCTCAGTTATTCCTGAATATGTTGAGATGATCAACAAATTCGGTGGCGAGATGCCTGATGCTATCGGTATTCCTGAGGATATGCTCCGTCAGGCAGCTAAAATGGCAGTTTGCAAAATCAACATCGACTCAGACCTGAGACTGGCAATGACAGGTACTATCCGTAAATATTTCGCGGAGAACCCAAGCCATTTTGATCCTCGTCAGTATCTCAGCCCTGCACGTACAGCTATTAAGGGTATGGTTGAGCATAAGATCAAGAACGTTCTTGGCTGCGATGGCAAGATCTAATTGATGCTCATTCTCTGATAACAATAATCTCAGATATAATTATACTGCCCTGTGCTTATTCAAAAAGCACAGGGCAGTTTAAAATATACATTATGAATACGTTAGGAATTAAGATAGTGGTTCAGTGTTGATCAGCTTGCCGTGTACCAGCAGTCGATGCGAGGCGACTCTGACAGGATGACAGGTTACCAGCAGTAATCGATTCTCGCCGTTTGTCTGTTCGTTGAAATAAGCAGGAATCTCCTGAGGATCAATTATGCTGATGCCATCAACCTCATAAGTGTAACGTGCTTGTTTGCTTTCAATAACAACTATATCGCCTGAAACGATCTCTCCTAGTCTATTGAAGTGTCTGCCATAATCGTACATTCTGTGGCCGAGATAAATGCTAAGACCAGGCTCACCAGGAGCTGCGCTGTAGCTGTAATGTCCAATCGCAACACGCAGATTGTACTTGGTAGAGCCCTCAGCAATTGGCATATCAACGTTAATTTTGTCAATTTTCATCTTGCCGATTGCCTGTACAGTAATGACTTCAGGTTCGGGCTCAGGCTCAGTTACTTCATCTGTTGAAGCTGGAGGTATATCATAGCCGTCATTTTCCTCGAAGTATTCCAGATCTTCCCCGGGCACGACCCATTGATCAGCCTTGAAGGTAATAGTTCCATCGCCTTCTTCGAAGTTCTCCTGAAGCTTTGTGCTGAGCCTGTCCTGCTGCCAATGAACATACATAGGCTTAACGATCAGATAGATTCCGATAACCGCGATAACTATGACAAGAATATCAAGGAACCAGACAATAGGCTTCTTAGGCTGACGCTCCTTGATCGGGTTAGCGATTGGTTTTTCTCTGTTGAAGATAGACATTTATGATCAACTCCTATCAGTTCTGAAACGCTTCATCTGCTGCCTGCTGCAGCATGTGGTCATCCTGAGACGGTAATTCCTTGAGCCTCTCTGCCAGCTCCTGCAGCGCTTCTGCTTCCTTACGTAGTCTTAAACGAAACGCTCTTCTTAAGAAAGCGTTATCATATTCTTTATGCTCCAGTGCGGTCACAGGTTCATAGGGCTTGACCGGCTGAGGCTTGTTATTTTCATCGACGGCGACAAAAACCAGATAGGCTCTGTTGACATGCTTCCTGCTTAGATCCAGGTGCTCAACGAAGGTATCGACCCGGACCTCAAGAGAAGTGTTGCCTGTCCAGGTAACCTCTGCCTCAAGTACCACCGTATCGTTCATTTTTACAGGTGCAATAAATTCCAGCGGATCAACTGCCGCCAAAGTAACATCACAGAAGGCATGTCTCCTGGCTTCTACCGCTGCTGTAACATCTATCCATTCCATAAGCTTACCGCCAAACAGACGCTTCGCTCCGTTAACATGAGAAGCCATAACTATCTGTACATGTGTCGTTCTCAAAAAACCACCTCCGTTGAACTATTTTAGCAAACTGCCCGATTCATTGTAGTGCTTTTTACTTCAAAGATACAAAAGAGTAACAGAAACAACAGAAAATTACTACAATTAACAGCTGTGCTAGACTATTATAATAGACATCGAGTTATATTCATATAAGATCAGGTAATAAGAAAACTTGCGCTTGACAGCGCAACTCAACAATACTAGGGGAACACAATTATGATCATACTGGTAAAAGGCGAGCAAGGCACTTTTGAGCATGTTACAGATCAACCCATCAACCTTCTGCATTTGCTGCAGGAGCATGACGCAGAGATTAGCGCGCCCTGCGGCGGCAAAGGCAGCTGCGGTAAGTGCCGTGTCAATATCGTGGGAGTTGGCAGCGTCTTATCCTGCCAGACAGTATTATGTCGAGAATGGGCTGAAGCTAATGGGATACAGCCTGAACAGCCTCTCACAATTGAGCTTCCGCAATATGGTAAGGCGCAAATATCTTCAGACGGCTTGATGCCTGAAATTGTGCTTGCACCACTTGTGAACAGAGGCCAGGTACAGCTAGAGCCTGCAAGTATTCTTGATCAACGGTCGAATCAGCAGCGCTTCGAGGAAACAAGCGGTCTCAAGATTCCTTACGCGCTTTTGCCGCAGCTATTTAAAATTATAAACTCAGGCAACAATACGATAGAGTTTGTTTTCAGACGCGATACTTCGGAGGTGACTCGATTTTTGCGCCCGGATACAAAGCATGTCCTGTCTGTAGCTGTCGATATCGGCACAACGACTCTTGCGGCCTGGCTCTATGATCTTGAGACTGGTGAGAGACTTGGTGTGAGCTCAAGGTATAACCCCCAGCGCAGCTTCGGCGCCGATGTGATCAGTCGGATAGAACAAATCGATCACGACATAAGCAATCTTCAGCTGATGCAGAAACAAATAGCAGACGCGATATCCGGGATGACTGAGGAAATGCTTACAGCTGCCGGGCTTAAGAGTCAAGATGTACATTGCCTGAGTATCAGTGGCAATACAACTATGATGCATATATTGTGCGGACTGAATCCTACAGCCATATCACGTTCGCCATTTATTCCTGTAAGCATATCAGAGCAGCTGTTGAGAGCTGTTGATCTGAACATTAAAATCTCAGGCGATCCAATATGTATGCTCTTGCCTTCGATATCCGCATATGCCGGTGCTGATATAACTGCCGGAATAATTGCCTGCGGATTGTTCAGATCGGAGAGGGCTAGCAAGCTTCTGGTTGATCTGGGAACCAATGGCGAAATCGTACTTTCGCGTCCTGGCGGTATGACAGCTTGTTCAACTGCTGCCGGGCCTGCCTTTGAGGCCGCAAATATCAGCTGTGGTATGAGTGGAATATCAGGAGCGATCGACAGAGTTTGGTTCGAAGAAGGTGACATCAGGTACACGGTAATCGGTGGTGTCGCCCCTCAAGGATTGTGCGGTTCCGGGCTGGTATCCGCTGTAGCGGCGCTGCTGCAGGCTGGTGTTATTGATGAGACTGGCCGATTGGCGGATGATCCTGACGAGCTCCCGGAAGAGCTTTCCGCAAGATGCTCTGAAGTTGATGGCATGAATATATTCTGGCTCGATAGACCAGGCGGCAAAGTATACTTATCTCAGCGTGATGTCCGCGAGCTGCAAAACGCAAAAGCCGCGGTAGCCGCAGGTGTCATGCGTCTGCTTAAACAGACTGGCATGCATGCGGAAGAGTTGGACGAAATTTTACTTGCAGGCGGTTTTGGCTATTACTTAAATGTTGAGGACGCATACAAAATAGGACTTCTGCCTCCTGGTGCAAATGATCGGACCAGAGCTGTCGGCAATACATCAGGTATGGGCTCGATCGCCTGCATGCTGAACGATGAACTGCGCCAAAACGCAGCATTAGTTGCCGCCTCGGTTGAATATTATGAGCTCTCTTCAGACCCGATATTCACTGAGCTATATATTGAGGCAATGATGTTTCCAGAACAGGAATGATGATGGTGGATGTGGATAAAAAATGAATAATTGCGAAAAAGCAACGCGAAAAGAGGAACTCCGCAAGCAGATGTCTGCCTGGCGTGAGCACTTATGTGAAAAGGATGTTCAGGCACAGTCTGCTGTGATGGCAGGCAATTTGCTTAGACTGATCCAGGATAATCACGAATATTTCAAATCCCGGCAAAAGACTGGCAGTCCTTGTGTCGGATTATATAACGCTTTTCGACAGGAGGCTGATTTTTCATCTGCCTGGTATGAGCTGCAGCAAGCTGGCTGGGAGTTGTCTTTTCCCATTATGCTGAAATATGATGATTCTGACTCTTTTAGATCAAGAGGTTTAAAATTTATAAAGGCCCCAAGAATTGACGCTGCCGATCTTAAGCTTAGCTCCTGGTTTGTTGACGGCCATTTCGGCGTTCATGAGCCGCCTGCTGATCTTAATTCCATCGTCGAGCCTGATTTGATTATTCTGCCGGGTCTGGCATTTGACAGACAAGGTAACAGGCTCGGCTGGGGAAAAGCATATTACGATTCATATCTGGCCAGTCGAGGGGCTGATGAGGATTCCGAATATCCTGTGACTCTGGGAGCTGCTCTTGAGGGTCAGCTTATAGATAATGTTCCCTCAGCAGAGCATGATATTGCCTTATGTGGATTAATAACTCCATCAGGTATCATTCTGACAGATAGCTGTTTTGTCGAACTGTTTATCTGATGTTTGTGGGCTGATGTGATAAAATAAGCTCACAGCAACAATCAGAAACGGAGGTCTGTGGTATGAAGATTACAATTCTAGGAAATTCCGGTGGGTTTCCAGCTGCCGGTGGTGCCACCTCCGGCTATCTTCTGGAGATTGATGGCCACTTTGTCTTGATCGATTGCGGCAGTGGTGTATTATCCAACATGTTTAAGATCATAGATATCACAAAACTGGATGCTCTGATTCTGACCCATCTGCATAATGATCATATCAGTGATATTTCTGTTCTCAAATACGCGATAGATCTGTCAGGTAAATATGGCATGAAGAGGGAAGCGCTGCCTGTATTCGCGCCAGATACGCCTGAAGCAGCGGCTGACAGCCTTAGAAGTGAAGGTAATATGATAATTGGCCGACTCAAGGATGGCATGACGATGAATCTGTATGGGGCTCGTTTGGAGACCTTCAGGATGGAACATCCCGTAGAAACCTATGGCTTAAGAATTGAGCACAATGGTTCGGTTTTTGCTTTTACAGCTGATTCAACTCCATGTGACGCTCTGACTGATCTCCTTAAGGATGCTGATCTGGCAATTATGGACGCTGGGATGCTTGAGAAGTACCGAAAACCAGTTATGATGCATATGACAGCAGCCGAGTGTGCAGCAGCAGCAAACAGGTATGGTGTTAAGAAGCTATTGCTGACACATATTCTACCTTTGATCAGTGGTGATGAGCTGCTGGCTGAAGCACGAGCAGTGAGATCAGAAACAGAGCTTGCTGTTCTGATGCAGACCTATTATATCGGGCATTGATTTCAGTTGTTTTCACAGTAGCGTTTTTATGTGATTAGCAGTAGAATTAATGGTCCAGATCAAAACTGTGAGCTTATATCATCTGGCTCATCAGATCATCTGTGATGAATATTGTGTTGTTGTAATAATTACGATCGTGAGGGGAAATTATGAGCGAGAAACTAAACAAAAAACAATCCGCTGTAATAACTGTTGTTGGACATGACCGTGTTGGCATAATTGCCGCGGTATCGAAGCTTCTGGCTGAGCAGGGCGTCAATATCAATGATATTTCACAGACTATTCTGCAGGATGTTTTTACGATGATCATGCTTGTTGATCTGACAGGTATCAGGTCTGATATTAAGATTCTGGCTGATGAACTTGAGCAGCTTGGTAAAGAACTGGAGATATCGATAAGAGTACAGCACGCAGACATTTTTGACGCGATGCATCGCATATGAAGGGAACGGTCAGAGTAAAATATGTTCAACGAATTTGAAATTCTTGAGACGATACGCATGTTCCAGGAGCAGCATCTGGATGTGCGTACGATAACAATGGGTATATCACTTATGGACTGTGCTACGTCTGACAGCAAGCAGACCAGCCAGAGAATATACGACAAAATCTGTCAAAAGGCTGAGCATCTTGTTAAAACAGGTGAGGATATCAGCAGAGAATATGGTATCCCGATCATTAACAAAAGAATCTCTGTAACACCCATTTCTTTGGTAGCTGCTTCAGGAGAGACCAATGACTATACCTGTTATGCTCGTGCTCTTGATCGTGCGGCTACAGAAGTAGGTGTTAATTTCATCGGCGGTTTTTCCGCTCTTGTACACAAGGGCTATACAAACAGTGACCGTGCTCTTCTGGCATCTATTCCTGAAGCACTCGCAACTACTGAGCTTGTTTGCTCATCAGTAAATCTTGCCACAAGCAGAACCGGCATAAATATGGACGCTGTTCGTGATATGGGAGAAATTATTCTTAAGACCGCTCATCTGACTGCAGATCGAGATGCTCTCGGCTGCTGCAAGCTGGTGGTATTTGCTAATGCGCCCGAGGATAATCCGTTTATGGCTGGTGCTTTTCTTGGGCCAGGCGAGCCTGAATGTGTTATAAATGTCGGCGTATCTGGTCCTGGAGTGGTCAAGCATGCACTTGAGAGTGCTCGTGGTCAGAATCTCGGAGTAGTAGCTGAGACTATCAAGAAGGCCGCCTTCAAAATAACGAGAGTTGGACAGCTGGTAGCCAGGGAGGCTTCAAGACGACTTGATGTGCCATTTGGAATTATTGATCTTTCATTAGCTCCAACACCAGTAGTAGGTGATTCCATTGCTAGAATATTAGAAGAGTTTGGACTTGAGACCTGTGGTGCCTGGGGGACAACAGCAGCACTGGCTATGCTCAATGATGCTGTAAAGAAGGGTGGTACAATGGCTTCATCCTTTGTCGGCGGTTTAAGCGGCGCTTTTATCCCGGTCAGTGAGGATGAGGGTATGATCGCGGCGGTAAACTCTGGCGCTTTATCGCTTGAGAAGCTGGAAGCGATGACATGTGTCTGCTCTGTGGGTATTGACATGGTTGCTATTCCTGGTGATACTCCAGCAGAAATTATTTCAGGTATCATAGCTGATGAAATGGCGATTGGTACATTCAATAATAAAACGACTGCTGTCCGTATTATTCCGGTTCCGGGCAAGGATGTTGGAGACACGGTATCATACGGCGGTCTGCTTGGCTCAGCTCCGATCATGTCTGTTAACCAGTCATCTCCTGCAGAATTTATTAAGCGTGGCGGCAGAATACCGGCACCTATTCATAGTATGAGGAATTAGTCTTGAACGATTTGGTTTATGAAAACAGGATGAAGAAGTTTTTTCTCGAGGAAATGAAGGTGGAATCGATGTTGGCCTGGGGGCTGCACTTCCCTTCATATTCAGGTGAGGAAAATGACTGTTGGCACATGTTGTACATGATCCTTGAAAGCGCTAAGCTTATCAGGGATTTTGATGTTGACGCGGCTGCAGAGAAGCTGAAGTTGACTGTTGATAAGGCTTCAGACCTCTTCACTTATAGACTGTTTGCAAGCTGGCTTAATTATGAGACTGAACCGAATATTGAGAGCGAGGATGAAATATACGATCTGATCGATGAGCTGGAGTTGATCAGTGATCGGAAGGCATTATCAGCTTTTAGAAGCGTCGACCTGCAAATTGCAGAGCTTGGCGCTCATGTTCTACGTATCGTTATGTGTTCTCAGATGCCGATTCCTGAACGGGAATGTCAGGATTTCAACTTGCTAGATATAGAATATATAAGGAGAAATATAAGCAATGAGGCTCTATTGATCTGGGCCCAGTTTCAATATGATGTTTCGGAGGCTGAGCTTATATCGGACAATTCAGCACTTGCAGATCTGAGTCTTAAGTGGATCGATCTATGCGCAAAATGGGATTATTTCGGTGATGAAACTGATTATGTAGATTTAACTGTAATCGGATATGAATCAATCGGTGATAAGGCAAGTGCAATCAGATTAATTGACCAGGCGCTTGAGATCTGCTCGGATAAAGAGCAATTTCTAATTCTAAAAGCTAAGAAGCTTAGATATCACGGCAATACAGAGGCTGCAAGTAAAACAGGCAGTGAGCTTATTGAGCTTTTCCCAGATAGCTATACAGGGTACTGTCTGCTCACACAGAGCAAATGGGCTGAGAATAAGACTGAGGAAGCACTCGCTTTGGCGGAAGAGGGCTGCAGACTGTTTCCTGATTCTTTGGACTGCCGTATAAACAGAGCTTTTGTCTATTTTTCTTCGGAAAAATACGAGCAAGCTCTTGCGGACTTCCGGATATCAGTTGACAGCCGACAGTATAGATATGATTCTCAGCGTGGAATCGGCAGATGTCTTGTCTTACTGGGACGTGAAATTGAAGCAATAGAGCATTTTTTCAGTATCAGTAAATACTATCAGGATGCGGACATTTATTTCGAGCTGGCGGATCTCTACATGAGTGGCGGCTGGATCGAAGATGCTGCCAGAATGTGTCGAAAGTGTCTTGAGATCGATGGCAGCTTCTCTGGAGCTTATTTTCATTTGGCCTCCATCGCAGATATCAAAGGAAACGAGACTGAAGCGATTGAATTGTATGAGAAAGCTATCTCCATAACACCTGAGCATACAGCTGCTATGACTTCTCTGGCTCTATTGCTGCAGCAGGAAGGCGAAAGCGAGCGAGCGCTTGAGCTGGCTGAGAAGGCCCTTGAGACGACCCCTGATTATGCTGATGCCATGTACGCAAAGGGTAATATACTCTATTATTTCGGTGAGTATGAGGAGGCTGAGGAATTATTTGATCAGGCTATATCCCTGATACCAGATCATGTACCTGCGCTTGCCGGCAAGGGCAACTCCCTGGTTCAAATGGCCGAATATGATGAGGCGCAGATAAGTCTGGATCTGGCACTTGAGCTGGATCCGGATAATCTGGATGCTTGTCATGGTAAACTGTCGTTGTATCGCGAGCTGGGGCTCGAGGTTGAACAGCAGCTGTGGCAGAAGAGAATCATCATGATCGAGAACCGCATAGATGCTGCCGGATATGAAAAAGGCCGGGCTTCATTGCCCGACCTGAACACCGATATATTTGAGGATAATTTCGATGAAGAATCCTCAGAAGAATTATTTTGATCAGATAAATTGCTTAACTTCTGACAATGACAAATTGACAAATTATTAAATACATTACTTCTGGAAGCGTTCGGCTGCCTTATTGATCGCAGCCAAAACTGTTTCTGGTGCCGGAGCGCCTACTATTCGCCGTTGTCTTACACAGGTATCCAGACTGATCGCGTCAAATATGTCCTGTTCAATCATATCGGAGAATGTCATCATCTCTTCTAGGCTGAGGTCATCAAGTGCGCAGCTTTTCTCTACACAGTAGCGTACCATACGTCCCGAAACCTCATGAGCACTACGGAAAGGCAATCCTTTTTTTACAAGATAGTCAGCCAGATCAGTGGCATTGGTAAAACCACCTGCAGCAGCCTGTCTGCAGCGGTCTTCTTTTATACGCATGGTAGATAACATACCGGTAAAAGCCGGAAGACACATCAAAACCGTATCGACAGCATCAAATACCGCTTCCTTGTCCTCTTGCATATCCTTGTTATAGGCGAGTGGGAGGCCCTTCATCATTGTCAGCAGTGTTATCAGTGATCCATAGACTCTACCGGTTTTACCGCGAGTAAGCTCTGCTATATCAGGGTTCTTTTTTTGGGGCATGATGCTGCTGCCTGTGCTATAAGCATCATCCAGCTCGACAAAAGCAAATTCCTGACTTGACCATAGGATAACCTCTTCGCTAAGACGCGAAAGATGCATCATGAAGATCGAAAGCATGCTGGTAAGTTCAATTGCATAATCTCTGTCGGAAACACCATCGAGACTATTCATTGTTATGTCAGCGAAGCCAAGCTTGTCCGCAACAGCCTTGCGATCAAGATCATATGTTGTTCCTGCCAGCGCACCTGAACCCAGCGGCATTACATTCATTCTGCGGCTGCAGTCATCAAGTCTGCCAATATCTCGAGCAAGCATCTCAACATAGGCCATTAGATGATGCGCCATGGTAATAGGCTGTGCACGCTGGAGATGTGTGTAGCCAGGCATGATAGTTTCAAGATTTTCCCGACAAATACTTATGAGAACATTATAGAGCTCAATCATTCTTTCCTTGATTTCAGAAATTGTATCCAGTAAATACATGCGCAGATCAAGAGCTACCTGATCATTACGGCTGCGTCCGGTATGCAAACGCTTGCCGGCATCACCTATTCTCGAAGTCAGCTCTGCCTCAATAAACATATGGATGTCCTCAGCCATGGGATCGAAGCTAAGCTTGTTGCTATCAATATCCTGAAGTATAGAATTCAGTCCTTCAACAATAAGATCAGCATCATCAAGACTGATAATCCCTTGAGCGGCCAGCATATTCGCGTGAGCGCAGCTGCCCTTGATATCCTGTCTATACATACGCGCATCGAAGGAAATAGAAGAGTTATAGGCATTAACAGCAGCATCGGTCTCCTTGCTGAAACGGCCGGCCCAGAGTTTTGAGCTCTGAGCCGGTAAGTTTGCAGCTTCTCTGGTGTCTGCTGAGGTTGTCGGATTAATAGAACTCATAATCGCAGACCTTTCTAGTTAATCAGTCAAGCAGACCGTTGCGTTTCTTCATTTGAGCTACGACCTTCATGGGCAGTCCGAAGCAGTTGATGAAACCTCCAGCATCGGCCTGGTCATAGACAACATCCTCACCGAAGGTAGAAAGCTCTTCTTCATATAGTGAGAAGGGAGAAGTAGTTCCTGCTGGAAGCACATTGCCCTTGTAGAGCTTGAGCTTGACCTTGCCGGTAACTGTTTTCTGAGTTTCATTAACAAAGGCATCAAGTGCCTCACGCAGAGGATGGAACCACTGTCCGAAATAAACTAGCTCGGCATACTTATGAGAAACCAGGTCCTTATAGTGCATGGTATCTCTCTCAAGACAGAGCAGCTCGAGCTCACGATGAGCTGCATACATTATTGTACCGCCCGGTGTCTCATAAACTCCTCTGGACTTCATGCCAACAAGACGGTTCTCAACCATGTCAGCGATGCCAACACCATTTCTGCCGGCGATCTCATTAAGCTTTTTGAGCATATCGACCGGTGCAAGAGACTCGCCGTTGACTTTTACCGGGATGCCTGCTTCGAAATCCAGCTCGACATACTCAGCCTGGTCAGGGGCTTTCTCCGGTGATACCATCATTTCCAGGATTTTATCATACTGCGGCTCGTTTGCCGGGTCCTCAAGATCCATGCCCTCATGGCTCAGGTGCCAGAGGTTTTTGTCCATTGAATAATTATTCTCTTTTGTTACCGGGACGGGAATACCGCGAGCATTCGCGTAATCAATTTCTTCATCGCGCGATTTGATCTCCCATATTCTCCAGGGGGCGATTATTTTCAATTCAGGAGCCAGAGCCTTGATCGTCAGCTCGAAGCGGACCTGATCATTGCCCTTGCCAGTACAGCCATGTGCGATCGTAGTACACCCTTCCTTGCGAGCTATTTCGACCATTCTCTTTGCGATGATTTGACGCGCGAACGATGTTGCTAGTAGATATTTGCCCTCGTAAACAGCTCCCGCCTTAAGTGTTGGATAAATGTAATCTGTAATGAACTCCTCGGATATATCCTCGATATAGCATTTGGCTGCGCCACATTTGAGTGCCTTCGCCTTGAGTGCTTCATGGTCAAGATCGATGCCGACCTCACCGGCCATGGCGATGACTTCGCAGTCATAATTCTCGAGCAGCCAGGGGATAATAATGGAAGTGTCAAGTCCGCCTGAGTAAGCCAGAAGTATTTTTTCTTTTGCCATTTTTGTTGACCTCCTGATATATGCAAATGCATAAAAAGTATAAAATGTGCATAAAAGCATTGAAGTTGTGAATAATTATAAACCATTGCTACGACAATAGCTATTATGCCAATTGCTCAATTTCATGCTTAGAAGTATACAGCTGTCCTGTTGATTATGTCAAAGCCCAAACAGACTGTCATATAGTATACTTAAAGCCGTATAGGACGATGTTGAACCGAGTAGTTGCAAGCGTGTTTCTTGCTTCGTAATCAGTGGCCGGTCGTGCTATAATTCGTAATGTATGGAGCTGACCAATTAAGCAAGGAGATATAGAATGTCATATCCAATTATAGACGCACTTGCCGGATCATGGCTAATGGCAGATGGACGATTATATGATTTTTCATCAGAGACGACGGCTCAGTTGCGTAAACCAGCTGGACATCTGATGTACTATGAGGTTGTCAGGATCGCTGATAACACACCACTATTTTGGGATGATCACATGGAGAGACTGGTGAATTCTATCGGCAGTGGTTTCGAGCTTAGAGGTGATTTGTTAGGAGAGAGCAAAAAGCTGCTTAAGCGTCATTTGCAGGCTGGTTGCGAGCTTGAGGGTCTTAATTTACGTATCGTAGTTACTCCTGAAATCAGGGTGATTCACCTGATACCCTCCTATTATCCTGATTTATCTCAGCTTAGCAGAGGGGTATCAACTCTTGTCATAAATTGGGAACGTGAAAATCCCAATGTAAAGGTTATCAAGCCTGATTATAAGGCTGCTGTTGCTCAGGGCTTCGCACGCAAGACCAGTTATGGCAGTCCATTTGAGCTTCTGCTTGCTGACAGACATGGCATGTTGACTGAGGGTTCAAGATCTAATCTGTTTTTCATAAGGGGAAATGAAGTTCTGTCGGCACCTGATGATAGGATTCTGCTTGGAGTAACAAGAAAATACGTTATGCAGGCGATAGAGCGCGCAGGAGCAAGACTCAAGGTTGAAATGATAACAGCTGATGAACTGGCTGATGGAACAATTTCAGCAGCGTTTTTATCAGGATCGCCAATAGATCTTCTGCCGATCAGCTCGATTGGCGAAATTTCACTGCCATCAGCTTCCAATGAGCTTTTTGTCAAGGTCAACTATGAGTATCACAATATAATGCGCGAATGGCTGGCAAGTCATACTCAATATAGATCATGACAGCGATAATGATTGAGGTTGATGCTTCAGGGAATAGAATTGATAGCATCATATTGTTATAATATATTGGCAAAAGCCGGACGGTGATGATTACATATACTAGTCTTAGCCTTTTACCGGTTTAAATAAAAACGCATAAACAAGGAGGAATTTTAATGCATCAAGAAAGTGGACGTGTTTCAGTCAGTACTGAGAATATTTTTCCGATTATTCGAAAATGGTTGTATTCAGATCGGGATATTTTTCTGAGAGAATTGGTTTCAAATGCATCGGATGCCATATCCAAGCTGAAGAGACTGGTTGAAATGGGTGAGGCGCAGCTGCCGGAGGATGAATTATTCCGGATCGATGTCAGCTTCGATAGTGAAGCCGGTGAGCTCACGATCACAGACAACGGCATAGGTATGACTACTGAAGAAATCCGTAAATATATCAACCAGATAGCTTTTTCCGGTGTGATGGATTTTGTCGAGAAGTACAAGGACAAGGCAGCAGAGGATGCCGGTATTATCGGTCATTTCGGACTAGGATTCTACTCTGCGTTCATGGTTTCTGATCAGGTCAGGATAGATACACTGTCCTGGCAGGATGGCGCCGATGCGGCAAGCTGGCAGAGTGAGGATGGCATGGAGTATGTCATGTCCGGGTCAGAGCATGATAAGAGAGGTTCAAAAATCTCTCTTAGTCTTTCCGATGAGGGCAAATCATTTCTAAATAGTTCTGAGATCAGAAATATACTCGATAAGTACTGTAATTTTATGCCTTATCCTATATATTTCCATGACCTGGCAGCTGAGCGCAAAGCAGCTGATGAAGCGGCCAAGGCCGAGAAAAAGGATAATGCTGAGCCTGCAGAAGAACAAGAGAAGCTTCCTGTAAACAATGTTTCTCCGCTCTGGCTTAAGAATCCTTCTGAATGTACAGATGATGAATATAAGGAATTCTACAGAACAACTTTCAGGGATTTCAGGGAACCGTTATTCTGGATTCATCTGAATATGGATTATCCCTTCAAGCTAAGAGGAATATTGTATTTTCCTCAGACTGACAATGTTTATGAAACACTGGAGGGTAGGATAAAAATCTATTACAACCAGGTTTTTGTTGCAGATAACATAAAAGAGATCATTCCAGAGTTTCTATTCTTGCTTAAGGGCTGTATTGATTGCCCTGATCTGCCACTCAATGTATCTAGAAGCTTTTTGCAGAATGATGAGTATGTCGGCAAGTTATCCAGTAATATCATCCGTAAGGTCTCAGAAAAGCTTAATAAGCTGTTTAGGGATCAGAGGGAGGATTTTGAGAGCTACTGGCAGGATATAGGCGTTTTCGTCAAGTATGGCATGCTGCGTGATGAAAAGTTCAACGATCGTGTCAAGGAAATCGCTCTATTTAAGACTGTTGATAATAAATATAAAACACTGTCGGAGCTTGGTGATGAAATCTACTATACTCCTGACGCCAAGCAGCAGGTAACTTATATTCAGATGGCTAAGAAACGTGACCTGGAGGTCATCATTATGGATCATGAGCTGGATAATCATTTCATGTCCATGATTGAGTATAAGAATGAAGGCAAGAAATTCAAGAGAGTAGATGCTGAGCTCGGAGGTAAGGACAGCGAGAGTGATAGAGCAGAGGCTTATGCTGTGATTTTTCGCGCCGCCAGCGGTATTGAGAAGCTTGATGTCAAGGTTCAGTCGCTTGGCGAAGAAGAACTGCCTGCTATGATTCTGGAATCTGAAGAAAATCGCAGAATTCAGGAAATGCGTAAACAGTTTGAGAAAATGCAGGGCAAGGGAGACAATGCTATGGATATTGACAGCATGTTCCCGTTGCAGCAGACCTTGGTAGTTAATGAAGACAGTCCTCTTATTTTAAAGCTGCATGCTCTTAATGAGTTGCCCGCTCAGAAGGAGAAGGCTGAGGCTATTGCCGAACAGATTTATGATCTAGCCAGACTAGGTCATGGTTCGCTGACAGCAGAGGATATGGCGAAATTCCTGAAGCGCAGCGCGGAATTGCTGCAAAAACTGGCTGAATAATTATTAGTGATCTGCGGGTCCCGCGGTAAATGAACTGCGGGACCTTTTGAAATGAGTGCAAAAAGCGTCTTGTGGATACAGCTGTGAATAGTGGAGACGCAATAATATATTAAGGATGGCAGAGCAATGGAAGCAAACGGCCAAGTAAAAAGAGTATTTGTGGTAAAGCGTCCCGGTTTCGACATTGAAGCACAGGGGATAGCTGCTGATCTTAAGGAAAATCTTGGGTTGACCGGACTGGAGTCGGTACAGATTTTCAACAGATACGATGTATCTGGTTTAAGTGATGAGGATTTTGAGAAATCAATCACGCAGGTGTTCTCTGAAGCACCTGTTGATGATGTCTATGTCGAGACAGTTGATTTAAGCAAAGCAGATGTAGTAATTGCTGTAGAAGCATTGCCGGGCCAGTATGACCAGCGTGCGGATTCCGCGTCACAATGTATACAGATCGTGACATGTGGTGATAGGCCGCTGTGCAGGACGGCAAGGGTTTTCGCGTTTTATGGACAGATAACATCTGAACAGGTCGAGCAGATCAGAAAATGGCTGATTAATCCTGTAGAATCTCGGGAAGCCTCTCTTA